>DGUE01000020.1 GCA_002393895.1 Bacteroidales bacterium UBA4318 | reverse complement strand
CTATTTTTGCAAACCCAAAAAGGGACTAACTAGATTTACTACTAAATATTATGACAAAAGCAGACATTGTTAACGAGATCGCCAAGAACACTGGCCTCGAGAAAATTCAGGTTCAGGTTGTCGTGGAAGAATTCATGGCAGCTGTAAAGGGTTCAATTTCAAAGGGTAAGCCCGTTTACCTCCGTGGCTTTGGCAGCTTTATCGTAAAGCACCGCGCCCAGAAGGCCGCCCGCAACATTACCAAGAAGACCACCATCAACATCCCCGCACACGATGTTCCGGCCTTCAAACCTGCAAAAGTCTTTGTCGCTGCTCTCCAGAAATAATTTTTTAAAGAACTAGTATATGCCTAGCGGAAAGAAGAGAAAAAGACATAAAATGGCTACGCACAAGCGTAAAAAACGCTTGCGCCTCAACAGACACAAGAAGAAATAGTCGATAGAGGCTCGTACGGGGGATCCGGCGGGCCTCTATTCTTTAGAAGTACCAATCATTTTTCCACAAATGGACGAACAGAAAGTCGAAAGGGACCTTATCGTCGAGGAAAGCCTTGCAGAAGTGCGGATCGCGCTGATGGAGAACCATCGCCTGATCGAGCTGAACAGGGAATCCAACGAGGGTCACAGTTTTTCGGTGGGAAGCGTCTTCCTCGGCAGAGTCAAGAAGCTCCTCCCTGCCCTGAACGCGGCTTTCGTGGACATCGGCGACAGCAAAGAGGCTTTCATCCACTACCTGGACCTCGGCTTCCATTTCACCGCCTTCGACACCTTCGTGCGGGAGAGCAATCCAAACAAGAACATGAAGAGCCTCTTCAGCTCCACCAGGCTGGGAGAGACACTCGGAAAGGAAGGCAGGATAGAAGACCATCTCAAGGTGGGGCAGATGATTATCGCCCAGATAGTCAAGGAACCGATTTCCACCAAAGGCTCGCGCCTGACTGCGGAAATTTCATTGGCAGGACGCAACATAGTACTGATGCCTTTTGCCGACAAGGTCAACGTGTCGCAGAAGATCTCCAGCAAAGAAGAGAAAAGAAGGCTGGAAACCCTGGTAAAAAGCATACTCCCCAAGAATTACGGGGCAATCATCCGCACCGCCGCCGAGGGCAAGAACGCCAGCGTGCTGGTGGCCGAGGTGCAGAGCCTCATCGACAAGTGGGAAGGCTCCTGGCAGAACATAGCCAAGAGCAAGGGCGTGCAGCTTCTCTTCACCGAGTACTCCAAAACCACCACCATCCTCAGGGACCTGCTGAACGACAGCTTCACCAACATCTACGTGAACGACGAGAAGATCTATGAGGAAACCAGAAAGTACATCTCCCTCATTTCCCCCGAGCAGGAGAAGATAGTCAAACTCTACGACGGCAAGGAGCCCATCTTCGACCATTTCGAAGTGACGCGCCAGATAAAGAGCTCCTTCGGAAAGGTCGTGCCCATGAAACAGGGGGCCTATCTGGTGATAGAGACGACCGAGGCGCTGAATGTCGTGGATGTGAACAGCGGCATACGGGCCAAGACCTCCGACCAGGAGGAGAACACCTTCGAGGTGAACAAGCTCGCCGCCGAAGAGATTGCCCGCCAGCTGAGGCTGCGCGATATGGGTGGTATTGTGATAGTGGACTTCATCGACATGGAGACCCAGGAGCATCGCAACGAGTTGTTCAAGTACATGACCGAACTCATGAGCCACGACCGTGCCAAGCACAACGTGCTGCCTCTCACCAAGTTCGGGCTCATGCAGATCACGCGCCAGCGCATCCGCCCCGTCACCGAGATCAACGTGCTGGAGAAATGCCCTCTCTGCCACGGCACAGGCAAGATCACTTCCACCATCGTCATAGACGAGCAGGTGGAGCGCCGCCTGGCCTACTATGTGCAGGAAAAGCACCTTCACAACCTGACGCTGCGCACCAGCCCGATACTGGGAGCGTATCTCAGCCGGGGTGCATTCGGATCATCCTACGTTGCCAAATGGCGCCGCAAGTACCATTGCAAGCTGAAACTGGTGGAATCCACCGCCAACAGCATCCTGCAGTATGAATTTCTGAACGAAAAAGAAGAGGTCCTCGATTAGGACCTCTTCTTTATGTGTATTGTAGTCTGCACGTGAGTGAGCGATTCCCCGGGTGAGAGCGCCGCGGCCGGCGAGGAGGATTCTATCTCGTAGAAAGGCCCCATGATGGTGCCGTCCTCGGTAGGACCGTCGTTATACGAATTGAGGGCGTCTCCGCCGAAGGCATCTTCCTGGGCACCCCACTGGGAATTCACATACCTGGCGTCGGGCTCAGGGACAGCCGTGACCAGCATGGTCAGAATCCCCTGTTCCGGGTCGGTTGCCAGCACACGGCCCAGAGAGCGGGAGGCGTTCACTCCTATCTTGCTTCTGAATTTCCCATCTATCTTGAACTCTATCGTACCATCCTCTGCCTTGACCCGCCCATCCGGCATGGGGCCGAAGTAGTCGTCTTTTACTATGGCTCCATCACCATCCTGATTATAAGGGATTTGCACGGTGGTGCCTTCAGTGACATTGAACATGCCGAGCATCCACACCGAGGGCATTCCGCTCTCCTCTGTCCAGGCTTCGGGGCCTTTGTTTATGATGGTGTTTTCGGAACGATAGGCCACGAAACTGCAATCATCAGGCACGGCCACATCCAGGGCTTCCAGCTCCTGCCTGCCCAGGAGAGTCACGCGCCTGCGCATCTCGATACGGAATTCCCGGCCCTTGGCATTACGAAGGGTCACTTCCTTGCAGAAAAGAACGGAAGAGTTCGTCTTTTCTTCAATGGCGAAGCAATCGGTATCGAAAGCTGCGGGAACTTTCCAGTTTGCAAAAACCTGTTCTTCCCCGGGTGCGAAGAACCAGGAATTATCCCCGCCTTCCGGCCCCAGCCAGAAACGCTCCTCGCCGCCGAAGTTATTGAACTGCGGGCTGAGCTCGCCGGACTCGATGAACTTATGGTTTATCCAGCCGAAGCTCTGGCCTTTTTCGCCGTCCGCCGTCGAAGTGGCGACCCTCCCCTGCCAGGCGGGCACGGTCAGCACACGTGCTTGGCCGTCTTCGGAAGAGAGTTCAACGGTTTCTATTCCGCTGTTGCGCAGGAACTGTTTATCGAAGGCATATGATCCCATATCCGGTTCGTTTTTGCAAAAAGTCAGAAAAACAATGCCGGCGGCAAGTACGCTGAAACACAGGTAGTTACGCAAAAGGCCTAAAAGCAATGCAGGCGTTGTGGCCGCCGAAGCCCAGGGAATCGGAGATGCCGAGGGTGAAGGGGTGCTTCTGCGCCTTGTTGGGGGTGTAGTCCAGATCGCACTCAGGATCGGGAGTATCCAGGTTGATGGTCGGGGTGATGATGCCTTCCTTCAGCGAGAGCACCGTAGCGATGGCCTC
Source organism: Bacteroidales bacterium UBA4318 (assembly GCA_002393895.1). Next base: position 18,007 of record DGUE01000020.1, on the reverse strand, counting down.
TGCGGCGCCAGCGGCACCCAGCATATGGCCGGTCATGCTCTTGATGGAGGTGATGTGTGCCTTGTAGGCATCCTCGCCGAGGGCGAGCTTATAAGCCTGGGTCTCGGAAGCATCGTTCAGGTGCGTTCCGGTGCCGTGGGCATTGATGTAGAGGACATCGTCCTTGCTGTATCCGGCCTCTTCGAGGGCGAGCTTCATCGCCTGGCTCTGGGTGGTTCCGTCCGGACGGGGTGCGGTGGAATGGTAGGCATCGCAGGTGTTGCCGTAACCGACCATCTCTCCGTAAATCTTCGCACCGCGCGCCTGGGCATGCTCGAGGCTCTCGAGAACCAGCATGGCACCGCCGTCTCCCATCACGAATCCGCCGCGGTTCAGGTTGAAGGGCAGAGATGCGTATTTAGGATCCTCGGCACGGGAAAGGGCCTTGGCGTTGGCGAATCCGGCGATTCCGAGAGGAATGGTGGAGTATTCGCATCCACCGCTGATGATGGCATCGGCATATCCGAACTTGATCGCGCGATAGGCCTCTCCCAGATTATGGGACGAGGTGGCGCAGGCGGTTACGACATTGATGCAAGGGCCCTTGGCGTTGTTCTTGATGGCGATGTGCCCTGCCGCGATGTTGGAAATCATCGAAGGGATGAACATCGGGGAGATCCACTGCCCGGAAGGATCTTCGATCATCTTCTGGGTCTCACGGTACTGGATTTCGAAGCCGCCGATGCCGGAGCCCACATACACGCCGAGGCGGAAGGGGTCGATGTTGGCATCTTCGCCTTCGCTGCGGAGGCCCGCATCCTGCATGGCCTGCCATGCGGCCGCCACGCCGTACTGGGTGAACATTCCCTGCTTACGCGTGAAGGGTTTGTCCATTCCGTAATTGAGAGGATCGAAATCCTTAATCTTTCCTGCTATATGGACGGGAAGGGCCGATGTATCGAATTCCGTTATGTTTTCGATGCCGCAGACTCCGTTTTTAAGATTATTCCAGAAAGTGGGGACATCGTTCCCTATGGGGGAGATGATTCCCAAACCTGTAATTACAACTCTATGCTCTTTCATTTCAAGTAATTATATCATGCAAATATAGTAAATATTTCCTATACTTCCAGAACGGCCGTGGCACTCAGCAGGCCGGCTCCGAAGGCGCTGAACACCAGGATGTCGCCTTCTTTGAACATGCCCTTCCTGCGGCATTCGTCGAGCAGGATGGGGCAGGATGCCGAAGATGAATTGCCGTGGTCGCGTATGTTCGAAGGGAACTTTTCTTCGGGCAGCCCAAGGCGTTCGCGTATGCCGTCCATAATACGCTGGTTGGCCTGATGTATCATATAATAATCCACCTGGCTGGGCTCCAGGCCACACTCTGCCAGGATTTCTGTAATGTCGCGGGAGGAAGTTGTAACGGCAAAGCGGAACACTTCCCTTCCCTTCATCACCATGGGAACGTTTTCTTCTTCTTTATTGATGTAAGGAGTAGGCTGAAGGAGATGCTTCTCGTATATCTTGTCGGGATCCGGCTGGGCGCTGAGGCGGGTTGCGCGGAGCTTGTCGCCTTCGCCAAACACTGCCGCACCGGCACCGTCGCCGAAGAGGACGCAGACGCTGCGGTCTGCCCAATTGATCATACGCGAGGGCTCTTCCGCACAGACTATCAGCACCTTACGCACCTTTCCGCAGCGGAAATAGCTATCCGCCATATCCATGGCATAGATGAATCCGGGGCATGCGCAGTTGATGTCGTAGGACGGGCAGGATATGCCCAGTTTGGACGCCACTATGCAGCCCAGCGAAGGCGTGATGAATTCATTCACCACGTTGGAGCAAATGATAAGGTCGATTTCCGATGCCTGGATGCCCGCATCTTCGATTGCCTTGCGGGCGGCATCCGTTGCAAGGTCTTCAAGCAGTTCGTCGCTTATTACATGGCGCGACTTTATCCCTGTGCGGGGATAAATCCATTCGTCGTTCGTATCGAGGAATTTGGCGAGGTCGTCGTTGGTAACCTGCACCCTGGGGAGAGAGCTCCCGGTTCCCAAAAGTTTCATATTTCAAGTTTAAGTTAAAGTCCGATGCAAAGATAGAAAAAAAAGCGAAATCCCTAGAACATGAATCTGGGTATTTCGCAGGGATTGCCGGCCGCGAAGTTGGTAATATCTTCGAAGTGGCTGTGCAGAGCTTTCACGGCTCCGTCGGCATCTCCCTTCTCTATCATCTCGAGGATCAGTCTATGCTCCTTCAGAACTTGCTCAGGGCTAACTGCGCAGGCACGCAGACGGCGGTAGAATCCGAGCACATCCGTGGTGATGATGAGCAGCAGATGATACAGCACCGGGTTGTGGCTGCACTTTGCTATCGCAGTATGGAAGGCGAAGTCTTTTTCGTCCCTATGCGGCGTGAGCACATGATCTTCGAAGTCCTTCAGTGCCTCGCGGAGTATCTGGATATCTTCTTCGTTATGATTCAGAGCACACAGACGCACGGATTCCGCCTCGAGCAGGGTACGGACTTTCACCAGGGAATAGAAATCGAACCTGGTGACATCGAGGAAGCTAATGAACTGGTTGATGAGTGCCGCACGGGGGCAGGACATGAGGACGGACCCGCTCTGAGGAAGAATGCGAACCAGGCCGTAGGATTCCAGCTTTTCCAGGGCCAGGCGGACTTTCGCCCTGCTGACGCCTGTGGCCTCGGCCATCTTTCTTTCGGCTGGCAGACGCCCTCCGGGCTCTGCTTCACCACTCTCTATCAAAGATAAAATATGCCGGATAACAACCCTGAGCTCCTGCTCTATATTCTGCTTTCCTTTGTATTCGGTCATTTCAGTTTTTCAATGTCAAAGTCTGCAAATTTAAGAATTTCATCCCTAAGTTCCGATGCCATCGAACGATTCTCACCAAAATTCCTGTACAACCCCCACTTAGGGCGCATTCCAGTGCAGTCTTTGCGCCACATATCCAGCTTTGCATTCTCAACCTTGACAAGCTGTTTGCCGTCCTTGATGCGGACTATGGCCACGGAATAGCTGCCTTCATCGGCGAAGTTGACCGTTTCGGTAACCGATACCCATTCCCCGAGGAAGTCAGCGAGGTCTGCCCTGTAAAGATATGTGCTGCTGCCGTCGCCTTCCACCTTGGATGCGGTGTAGAGCACCTGCATCTGTTGCTTTCCATTGCTGAGCGAACGGCAGGTGAAGGTGATTGCGGGCAGGTCCACATCGGCCGTTCCGGCCTTGTTGTCTATGCCCTTGAGCTGATGGATATGCGAAAACTTGGTGGTAGTCTTCATGCCTTCGGGCAGTTTGAACTTCCAGCGCATGGTGAGGGTCTCGCCGTACTGCGCCACAAGCGAATCCGGAGAGTGGGCGTCAGTCTTGATTTCGTTGCGCTGACGGTCCTTGATGTCGGCCTTGCCGCGGTCGTCGTCGTTCTGTATGTGAAGGTAGAAGTCGAAGACATATTTCCCGAGGGCCTCGTCGTAGCTCTGGTGTATGTGACGGAAAGGCTCGTCGGCATGGTCGCCGGAAGTATCCGGGGTCTCGTAGCCGAAACCGCAGGATGTGATGAGTTCATACGTTTGGGCATCCTTGCCGTTGGCAACCAGGATGAATCCCCTCTCAGGCTCCCCGGGGTTTTCGGGGTTTTCCGGATTCTCGGGGTTCTCGGTTCCGTTACCGGAATTGCCTCCTCCCGGCACAGGGTCAGGAATGGTGAAACCGGAACTGCAGGCAGCCATGGTGGCAAGTATCAAAAAAAAGGCGTAATGCTTTTTCATATTCTGCAAGATTGACTATATTTGCAAATGTTTGAATTGGTTAACCAATTTAGTGCTACTGCAAAGATAATAACAAATTTAACAAAAAAACAATAACCTCTATGAAAGCGTATTCTTTTTTGGCGATTGCCTTCGCAATGATGCTTGGTGCCGGGAGCTTATTTGCTCAGGATCAGGTTGTTACCAACCGCTATGCAATGAAGCTGGAGCAGAAGCCGGACGGTTCCTACGGCCTGCAGCGCGAGGCCCGTTATGCAAAGATTCTCAACCTCGCCGAGATTCCGGATCTCTACACTCCTTACGTGCATGAAAACAACCGCCTGAGCGGCAAGCTTTACAACAAGGCCCGCACCCAGGAGTATGTCTACAAGACCCACGAAGGGTATGAGCTCCGGATCGAGGTGGACAGTTTCGATGCCGACTCCCCCACTCCCGTGATGTTCTACATACACGGCGGCGGATGGGCACGCGGTACATTTACTTCTTCCAGGTCGCTGTCGAAGTATCTCGCTCAGCAGAAGGGCATTACCGGAGTGCGTATTCAGTACACGCTGGCTCCCCAGCCCGGTGCCAACGTGCAGGTGTCCATCCAGGACGTGCTGGATGCCGTGGAATATGTGCGTGCGCATGCTTCAGAACTTAATGTAGATATGAGCCGCATAGGCTTCCTGGGCACTTCCGCAGGCGGACATCTTGCCGCCGTTGCAGCGCTGAAGTGCAATGCAAAGGTGTTCGTGGGCTATTCGGGCATCTACGACCTGACTACCGCTGCCATCACCACCCGCGCCAAGGATCCCGAGAGGATTGCCTATTTCGGCGGGCTGAAGGACCAGTATCTGAAGGATGCTTCTCCTATCTATATGATTCCCAAGAAGAGCAAGCTGGCTGCGCAGTTGTATTGCGGCACGGGAGACCTCACTGTGGAGTGCGCCCAGAGCGAGATGTTCGCTTCTGAGCTGAAGCGCCACAAGGCCAAGGTGGACCTGCAGGAGTATAAGTACTACGATCATAACCTGAGCTCCAAGACCTCGGACAAGATGGAGGAGATCTTCTTCAAGACCGTGGACTTCGTTGTGGAGAACCTGTAAGGCAACCTGACGTCCTATTGCTTTCCGCATCACCCGTCGAGCCCCTGGCCGCTTTCCTCTACGGGTCAGCGGTTTTGGGGCTGACCTGTCGAGGAAATCCCGCAAAACCTCTACAGGTCAGCCGTTTTTTGCCCTACCCGTAAAGGAATTCCCGCAAAACCTCTACAGGTCAGCCATTTTTTGCCCCACCCGTCGAGGAAATCCCGCGAAACCTCTACGGGTCTGCCATTTTTGAGCCTATCCGTCGAGAAAAACCCGCAAAACCTCTACAGGTCAGCCATTTTTTGCCCCACCCGTCGAGGAAATCCCGCAAAACCTCTACGGGTCAGCCATTTTTTGCCCCACCCGTCGAGGAAATCCCGCAAAACCTCTACGGGTCAGCCGTTTTTTGCCTTACCCGTCGAGAAAATCCCGCGAAACCTCTACGGGTCAGCTATTTTTTGCCCTACCCGTAGAGTAAAACCCGCAAAACCTCTACGGGTCTGCCGTTTTTTGCCCCACCCGTCGAGGAAAACCCGCAAAACCTCTACAGGTCATGGAGACCGCGAGTAGCTGGCCGCCGCGTCGCACACAACTCCGCGGCTATGGTGCCCGCCGGCTGCGGGGAGCTCGCCGGAAGGGCTCTCCTCGCCGACGACCATGCCAGCGGGGGCCACGGGAGGCGGTGGCGTGGAGGTGCTGCGCGGTGAGGCGGGGGTGCGGGGCAAACAGAAAGGGCGGCCGTTGATGCGGTCGCCCTTTTCGTAGAAGAGATTATCAAAAGCTACAGGGCTTGAGGGCCAACACTACTATATGCAGGGAGAAGAGTGTAAGAAACTTCACCCCCTTCAACAGTTGGTGTGGAACTGAATACCGAACATGCTTCAGATTTAGCAATCTCATTAGTCCCACCAATTGCAGTTTTAACTGAGGAAATTCCCTCAACTACTCCATCGCTTGAATATAACCATTTCTTACTAGAGCTTAGCCCTATAACAACATTGCCCGAAACATAAACTGAACTTACAGTTGAACTTGTGTTCTTTATGTCAAAAAGATAACAATTAGAGCCATAACCATGCCCCCCATCAGCTGAACAGCGTGCCGCCGTTGATGTCGATGCCGGTGCCGGTGATGTAGGAGGATTCGTCGCTGGCGAGGTAGCAGACGAGGTCGGCGACTTCGTAGGCTTCGCCTTCGCGGCGCAGAGGGGCTGTGTTGTGGAGGTTCTGACGGGCTTCTGGTTTGGTGAAGCGGTCGTGGAACGAGGTGTTGATCATGCCGGGGGTGAGTGCGTTCACGCGTATGCCCTTGGGGCCGAGTTCCTTGGCCATTGCGCGGGTGTGGCAAAGCACGGCCGCTTTTGCGGTGGCATACATCGAAGCGCCGGGGCCGCCGCCGTCGCGGGCTGCCTGGGAGCTGAAGTTCACGATAGCGCCGCCTTCGGTCATCATGGGAACAACCTCGCGGGTGCAGAGGAACACGCTGCGAAGGTTGATGTCCATGAGGAGGTCGTACCAGGCCTCATCCTGCTCGGTAATCTGCTTGCGGCCTACGATGCCACCGACCACGTTCACGAGCACGTGCACCACGGGGCCGAAAGCCTCGGCAGTCTTGGCAAAGAGATTCTTTACATCAGCCGCCTTGGTCATGTCGCCCTTAACGGCGATGGCAGTACCACCGTTCTCCTTGATGATGCGGAGGGTCTCCTGGGCATTCTCTTCGCTGCCGAAGTAGTTGACGCAAACCTTTGCGCCCTCAGCTGCGAGTTTAACAGATACTGCACGCCCCAGATCGCGTGCTCCACCGGTGACGATGGCTACTTTTCCTTCAAATCTTTTCATATTTCAAGTGTTATTATTTGTTGTCTTTCAATGCTTCGTGTTCGATCTTGCCACCGAAGGCAAAAACGCAGATAAGGCTCAGCGGCACAAGCGAGGCCCCCATGATGAAGAAGGGAGTCCAGTTGTCGCCAGCGGTGAGCATGGGGATGAAGAGCATGGTGAGGATGGTGCCGAGCGTAGCCGCAGCTCCACCAAGGCCTGCCAGGGAACCTATGCTCTTGCCGGTGTACATATCTCCGGGCAGAGTCTGTATATTATTGATAGTGAACTGATAACCGAAAAGAATCACGGCCATCACGCTCACTGCCACCATGGGATCCTGCACGAACGCCACATAGATGAGCGAGGGCAGAAGGATGCATGCGCCTATGACTATCGCGGCCTTGCGGGCAAAGCCAACGCTGCGGCCGTGATGGATGAACCAGCTGGAGGTCCAGCCGCCTGCGAGCGAGCCGAGCGCAGCCCCCACATAAGGAATCCACATGTGCGCGGCGAGCTGCTTGATATCCATGCCGTACTTCTGGCCAAGGTAGATAGGCAGCCAGGTGACGAACATCCACCAGATGGGATCCAGGAAGAAACGGCCGAGGATAACCGCAAAACTCTTGCGACGCGACAGAAGCTGGCCCCAGCTGAGGCCCTTGTCGTTCTTCACGAGGCTCTCCGGCTGGCCGCTGAGGATGTATTCACGCTCCTCGTCGGTGATCCAGGGATGCTCCTTGGGGCCCTTCTTGTTAACCAGCAGCCAGGGAATAACCCAGAGCGGAGCCAGCACGCCGATGGCCACGAAGGTCCACTTCCAGCCCACCCAGGCGTAGATGACCGCGATGAGGATGGGGGCGAGGATAGCGCCCATGGAGGCGCCGGCATTGAAGAAGCCCTGCGCGGTGGCGCGCTCCTTCTGGGGGAACCACTCGGCGTTGCTCTTTACTGCTCCGGGCCAGGGACCTGCAACGCCGAGGCCGAGACCTGCACGTGCGAAGGCTATGCCCTTCACACCGGTAGTGAGTGAGGTGATGAGATCTGAGAAGCCCCATACCAGGGCGGAGATAGTGAAGCCCCGGCGGGTGCCGATCTTGTCGTAGAGCTTGCCCGAGAACATCTGCGAGAGGCCATACGCGATCATGAACACCATGTTGATGTCGCGGAAGAGCTTCTTGCTGAGGTCGTTGAACTGGGCGTCGGTGAGGCCGTCGCGGCTGATGAGGCCGAGATCCTCAACGATCTTGGCCCACATGATGCCGAGGGTGTTGCGGTCGAGATAATTGATGATGGTCACCAGAACTATGAGCCCCAGCACCCACCAGCGCATTCCTTTGACTTTCATAGCCTTACTTCTTCAGGAAATCCGCGCGGTGCGGGGAGAACACATCAATGAGCACGCCCTCTTCGAGGCAGACGCAGCCGTGAAGTTCGTCCGGGGCCACATAATAACCGTCGCCGCCGACGAGAACCTTCTTCTTCTTTCCTATGGTGAGCTCGAACTTGCCGCTCACCACATAGGTAGCCTGGCTGTGGTAATGCTCATGGAGATTACCCACAGCACCCTTTTCGAAGTGAACCTTGACAATCATAAGCTGTCCGTCATATCCCATAATCTGGCGCTTTACGCCCTCTCCGGCAGGCTCCCAGGGGAGCTTCTTGCCGATCTGAAAAACATCGCTTTTAGTTTTCATATCGTTGATTATTAGTATTTTACAGTCATCTCTCCAGTGGCCGTGTCCACTCCCGCAACAACGCTGTGCCCGCCCTTGAAATCAAAGCGGACCTCGATCCGGGAGGCATCGTCGCGAAGCACGCTCGCTCCCGTGCAGGAGCGCTCCATGCCCGCCGCGGTTTCGGCAACGCGCAGGTCGTAGCTGCCGTGGGATTCCAGGCAGCTTGCAAAAAGATGGTCCGAAGCGCCCTTCTCGCGAAGCAGGAAGGCGGGTTCGGAACGCAGGTTGAAGTTGGGGTCGTTGGCTCCGGAACGCAGCAGGCATATCTCGGAAGCGGCGCTTGTGAGAGTAGTGATGCTGTACATCTTGCTGCCGCAGAGCCAGGTGTAGGAAGTAGATCCTTCGCCACCCTTGGCCTCCGCCTCAACCCACAGGTGCTTGTAGCCGGGGCCCTTCCCCAGGGGCGACATGCTCTCCAGGGCCCTTTCATAGGGCACGCTGAGGCTGATCATATGCCCGTTGTAGTGCACCGGATAATCATAAGTATGCGTCTTGCCCGAGCAAGCCTTGAGTATGTCTATCACCAGCGGGCCTTCCAGCCAGGGAATCTCGGCGACCCCGACCCATCTGGTCATCCTCACGCCGGGAGTGGCGCAGCTGTCCACCGCAGCCACATACTGAAGCGCGTCGCCATCATGATAGGCAAGCAGACGGGGAGAATGGAGGGAGGATTCCTTTATCTTGCCGCCGAAGTGGGAACGCTCATCAACAACCAGCGTATTGTGGGCGATGGTGGTCATGGCGTAGCTCTTGTTCTCGGGGGTGTAATGGCCCTTGTACTTGGCCTCGATGTTCACGAAACGCGCTGCGCCATAGTCACTTACAACCTCATGCCCGCCATCGTACCAGGCGAAGGTAAGTTTGTCGTAGTGCCCGTGGCTGAGCCCGTGGGAAGTAGCCTTGAAGGTTAGGGCACTGCCTCCGTCGGTGCGGAGCACTGCCAGGGCGCCGTCCTTGCCATCAGCCCCGTCGCGGTAGAGGGCGCTGCGAAGCTTCAGGGGTTCTGCCTGGCCGGCAGCCACGTCACGCGCCACCTTGAAACCTGCATCCGAAATCAGCACCTGGCCCTGGTAATCCTTGACTATGCTGAGAAGCTGCTTGTTGGAAGGATCCGCCGCATAGGCGATATCCACCGCGCACACCAGCTCCTGGGCATCGTAACCCTTTGCCAGAGCGTCGTTTATGTGAAAGAACTCACCGTCGTAGGCAAGGTTCAGCAAGGTGCCGACGGATTTAAGTATGATGCCATCCCTGTGCTCGAAGATGTGCAGGGCCGGACGGTTATGGTCAATTGCCTGTGCAAAAAGCACGAAGGGCCAGATAGCGTACCTGTGGTAATACGCCCCCTCTGTGAAGTATCCGTCGGGCGAGAAGAGGCTCTCCAGCTGGCGGATGAATCCCCCGCCGGGACGGCTCCCGTATAGGGCCGCGTCCACAAGCCTGTTATCCCCCATCGCAAAACCGATGAGGCCCACGGCGGCCTGGGACCAGGTGCCATGGTTGTGCATCTTGTTGAAGGTGTCTTCATTCGCCCTGTTATCGGGCGTGCCCTCCATGATGAAGGATGTCATGGGATAGAACACGTTCTTCTCTATGGTGCGGCGGTCCCGGGCGCTGAGCGCATCGTACACGCAGTCGTAGGCCATGGCGGTATGCACGAGCCACACGCTTTCGTTAAGTGTCTGCCAGAACAGCCTTCCGCGCACCGGGGAAAGGGTCATCGGGTGATAACCCAGGGTGGGATACAGTTCAGCATATGCGAGCAGCAGCTCACGCACCTTGTCGGCATAAGCCTTGCGGCCAGTAATCTGCCATGCGAGACCGCAGTGATACATGTCGTAGTAGTTACGCTTGTGCACCTCGTGGGTATATCCGCCGCCGCCATCCTTTGGAACAGGCATGTTCACAGGGCGCGTAATGGCCTCATCCGCCTGGGCTATCAGCTTCGCGAGCGAAGCATCGAAGAGGGGCACACTGCCCTGGGAATCCTTCATAGTCTGCACTGCATCCTTTGTCAGAAGCAGGCAGGGATGGCTCTGCTTTGCGGCAAAGAGGTTCAGCGCAAGGCAGGAGGCGATTATGAATGTGACTGTTCTTTTCATCTGTTGGATAGTATCTTTCCGGAATCTGTAAAGCTGTTGCCGGCCAGGGTGATTTTCTCCCAGGGGGCGTCGTCGAGACGTATGGAATAGCCACCGCGTCCGCTGGAAACGAAGCGGCAGCCGGTGATGGAAAGGATCTGCGCGCCGGTGATGCGTATCACCGAGCCGCGCACCTTGTTGCAGCTGTCGTTGAATTCGCATCCGCTGATGCTTACGTACGGCCCCGCGGTGCTCTCGTCGCTACCACCGCGGTAGATATTGACCGGGATGCCCAGTATGCGCTCGAAACGGCAGTCTTCTATAATCATGTCGTCGGCATTGTAGCGGCCCTTGTCCTCGGTTTCGGCAGCATAGTTGATAGCATCGCCGCTAAGCGAGCTGAAGGAGCAACGTCGGATGGCCACCGTGTCGGCGAATGTGCCCTTGGTGCCCTTGATGGGGATGAATCCCCCCTCCGTGCAGTTCTCGAAGGAGCAGTCCTCGACGGTGAGGGTATAGGGCGTAATCATGTCTTTGTCGGTGGAGATGATGCCTGCGGCCAGGCTGCGCCCGGGGGCGAGGCGGCCGTCGAAGCGGATTCCGCGAACGGTGAGCGAGCCTCCGTCGCAGATGGTGATCATATTCTGGCTCTTGCGGCCTGCAAAAACCACCTCGGGGCTGGTGCCTTCCGCGGCGCAAATGAGGGTGGGACGGGTGATGCGCATGCCTTCCTCGAGCACTATGAGGCTGTCTTTCAGCACTATCTTCTCCACTTCCTGCCTGGTGGAAGATTCCGGGGTGAACCAGGATGCACCACGGCCCTCGGCGAGGCTCCCGAATGAGGGTTCGGCAGTGGTCTGCACGGCTTCCACCCTGTTGTTCGTCCAAACGGTCCCTGCCGGAGGCAAGGTGCGCTCAAAGTCCTTTCCTGCAGTGAAATCTATGCTCCGGCAAGCCTCGAATACATTATCTTCCACAATGGTGCGCTGAACCTGCATGTATCTGTTGGGCAGCGAGTTAGGCACTCCGTACATCAGAGCGAGAGCGCTGAAGAAGCGCTCCCCGGCGAGGCCCAGCATAGTGTTGCCGCGCACCACCTGGTCTTCGCCCACTATACGGATTCCGCCGGTGTTGCGCACGCCGTGCCCGATGAAAAAGTTGCCCTCGGCCACATTGCGGTCGCCGTGGCGCAGGGCAAGCACGCCCTGGCACTCGTAAAAGACATTGCGCGCGATGGTGTTCTCGCAGGATTTGATGGAGACAACCTCCACCTCGCCGTTGCAACGGTCGAAGAGATTGTCGGTAATCTGGCTGCGGGAGTTCTGCATGCACTGCTGGGATGTGCCCACGCGGATGGTTTCGGCGCCGTTCGAGCCGTAAACGGGCCTGGGGCCGAAGTAGTTATGGTCTACACTGTGGTAGTTCTCGTCGCAGTCGGGATAACTGAGCATCACGATCAGCGTAACGCCCAGATTGAGTTTACCGGTAAAGGAACAATGGTCTACCCTGTTGCCGCGTCCGTAGAGATGCACATAACTGTATCCTATATCGCGTCTGGCAGGATTACAGGCATCGATAACGCACTCGGTAAGGCGGCATCCGGTGGCGAGTTCATCGCCGTTACGGAACTCCACCAGCGTGCCCTTATCGGCCACACAGCCCTGCAGGAGAAGGCCCCGAACTTCCAGTCCGCTGCCGCTGATATGAAGTGAAGTCCTGCCGCTCAGGCGCACTCCACCCGGGGTCTGGGCCGCAACCACTACGGGATTCTCGCTCGTGGACGAAGCCTTCCACTCCAGCCGCAGGTCGGAGTATTCTCCGTTTCGGATGATGAGGGTATCGCCCGGGCGGGCCTTCTCCAGGGCCTTCTGTATGCCTGCCGCCGTATAGCTGCGGGGGCCGCAGGCACAGAGCAGGAGCGAGAGCGCGACAACTGGCAGGATTCTTCTGATTACCATTGTATTCCGGCGTTTTCTTTGATGTTCTTGATTGCCCCGGACGGATCGTCATATTCCGGAGCAGTCTTCACGGTTTCGAGGCTGACTCCCTTCAAGGAGCCGCCACAGATTATATTCCCGTCCCATTTCACGGCATCGGCGGGAGTGCCCTCCAGCACAGTGACGGGAATCATGTAGGACTTGCCTGAGATGAGTTTGTTGCCGCTGATGGTCAGGTTCCGGGGAGCGCTGTCCTGGGTATCCCGGCCGCCGTAGTTGATGACAAAGCCGTAACGGCAATCCACGAACACGTTGTTGCGCACCAGGCAGTCCCTGACGGTCCAATATCCATTCAGCGCAGCATTGGATTCCCCCTTCACGACACACAGGGCAGCCTTGTAGTTGGTGCCCGTAAGGTTCATGAAGTAATTCTCTTCCACCACATGTCTCTCCCCTATTATACGCACTCCGCCCACATCGGACTTGCCTCCTGAGAGGAAGAAGTTCCCCCGCACGACACAGTCGTTGCCATGGCGCAGGGTGAGCGAACCGTCACTCTCCTCGAACAGATTGCCCGTATATACGTTGTTGCAACTCTTGTTGGAGATGACCTCGGCGCGCTCGCCGTGGCAGCGGTAGAAGTGGTTGCCGCTCACGGTGCAGGCAGCCTTCGACATGGAAAAGTCGCTGGTGCCAATGCGTATGGACTCCTGCCCGTTGCGGGCCTTGCCCTTGTCGTCGTAGTTGGTGTAGGGGCGGTAGAAATAATTGTCTGCTATCCTGTGCTCCGGCACCACTCCGTCCTCCATCCAAACCACGAGCAGGCAGCCCATGTTCTTCTTCTCGAGGAAGGTGCAGTGGGAGATCTCGTTGCGTGTGCCATACATCGACACCCACTTGGTGTCCACGTCCGAGGCCCTGCTGCTCTTGCCGTCTATCTTGCAGTTGGAGATGCGGCAGTTGCTGCTCCCCTTGGCGAAGGTGAGCACCGATCCCTTCACGGATGTGTCCAGACCGGTGAAGCAGAAGCCTTCGGCAACGAGCCAGCTGCCCTGCAGGGTGATGGAAGACACGCCTTTGAACACCACCTTTCCAGGGGTCTGGGCCCTCAGGATGATGGGCGCTTCGGATGTGCCTTCGGCAATCATCTTGAGCACCACTCCCTCGTATTCACCGTCTGCCCACACTATTTCACTGCCGGGAACGGCTGTCTTGAGCGCAGCCTTGAAAGAGGCCGCGTCACTCACCATCCCCTCCGGGGCCTTGTTCAAGGACTTAGGAGCCGGGATAGAAAACGCATCGTGGCACCCGACCGTGAGGACGAGTGCCATGATGCATGTTAACTTGTTGATTTTCAACATTATTGTAATACGTTGGACCAGTACAGGTCAAGGTCGATATAACCCTTGCGGTCGGTGGAGGCACCAGTTGCGGTGACGCAGGTAACGTCGGTCACAACCATATATCCGACCTTGCGCACGCCTTCCAGATTGTCTCCAGGCTTGGCTGTAGCTGCTGCAGTTGCATAGTCTACGTACTGGAGGCCTATCACGCTGCCCTTGGTCCAGTCGGAGCTGTAGGCAGGAGCTGCCTTGCCGGCCTTTGCGACCGTGGTGGCGATGTCCTCGAGGGTGCCGTTGGTGACCGCAGTGCTGAGAGCATCATCGGCAACCACCACGAAGTAGATGATCGGGGTGCCGAAGGTTCCGGGCAGGGCGGTGCTGCCGTCGCGGTGTGTCTTAAGCTGGCTGTTGGAGTTGCCGGGATCGCAGAAGCTGAGCTTGTGCGAGCTGTTTGCAATCGCGAAGGTGTATGGCTGCACGCTGTAGTACTCTGTCTCCTTGCCGGCCGCCGCCTTGTTGGCGGAAGTCACCACGGAGTTGGTGCCGGACAGGGCGAACGGGTCGACGTTCTGAGCCTTGAAATCGGCCACGGACACAACCTTGCCCTCATCGAGAAGCAGGAAGGCCTCGGCGGAGTTCTCCTCGGGATAGGTGCCTGCAGAGTTGGAACCTATCCTGAGGCGCAGGCCCTTGGTGTAGTAGAACGGATACACATCGATGGTGCCGAAGTCGGCCTCGTTGCCACCGTTCCATACAGCCACCAGGCTGACAGACTTCTTGGCAGTGCCGGTAATGGTGCGAGGCACCACGAACTTGGCGGAGATATCGGTAGCGGCTTCGCTCAGAGCAACCTCCTTGCCATCGATCTTGAACTTCTCGATGGATGCGAAGTTCTCACCCTTGACGGTGACCTCGCGTCCGAGGAAGATACTGGTGTAGTTGGCATCGGTGGGAGCCACGGAACTGAACACGGGAGCGGCAGGGCCGATCGGGGTGGTATCCACCTGGAATGCAGCCAGGATGGTTATGGTCTGTGCAGGAGTGCCGTAGAGCGCGGTGAGAGCCTTGCTCACCACGGCAGGATCCTGCTTGTCGAGACCTGAAGGCACCTTGACGGTGATGGACGTGGCACTCTGCTCGGAGATGAGGAGCGCATCGTCACCCCATTTCACTGCACTCACGAGGTTCAGGTTGCTTCCGGCAAGCACCACTTCGTCGCCGAGGAGTGCGGGAGCTGCCTGGGTGTAGCTGCTGAACACGGGCACGCTGAGGGTGAACTTATCGGTCATGGAGATGGTTCCTCCAGCCCACACGGCTGCCACGTCGAGTTCGGTGTCGGCCGCCGTCACGCTCACTGCGGGAACAGCCACGACCACCTTAGCACCCTCCTGGGAGACGAACTTGTCCGCTGCCACGGCCACACCTCCGAACGAAACGGAAGTGATCTGCTCGAGGTTGCGTCCGGACACGGTCACCTCGGTTCCGACTGTGCCGGCCTTGGGATCGAATCCGCTCACGAGTGCATCCGTCACGGGGATGGTCACGAAGTAGTCATATTTGAACACCATGGCTTCGGTTTCCTCTTCGAAGACCTCCAGGCTCACCATGTAGGGATCGTCCTGCTGGGCCTTGCCGATGTCGGGAATCACGAAGACCAGGGTCTTCATCTCCTTCTTTACTATCTCGGCTTCCTTGCCGTCCACCTTCACAAGGCCGACGTGATCCAGGTTGAGCCCCTTGGCTGTCACCTGAGTGCCCACATAGGCACGCACGGTGCCGCTCTCGTCGGTGGAAGGGTCGAGTTTTTCGTTTGTAACGTTGATTGCGGGCGTTCTCTTCACGGAACCGGATTCACCGGCTTTCTCCGTCTGTTCGCAGGCTGCGAAGCCGAAGACGGCCGCCAGCATCAGTATACTGAATATCCTTTTCATATTCCCTTGTCTTTAAAGTTTGGAATAGTCGTAATCGTATTTCTGCCAGTAGCAGTTGTAGGTGACCTTGGTGCTTCCGAAGTTGGAGTTATTGTACACACCCCAGTCGATGCCGGTCACGTGCAGGATGCCCAGCCTCTTGATGTTCTTGCCGGGAGTCTCCTTGATGTAACCGTTGTTGGAGTAGTAGGCCACGAGGAAGACTGCGTCGCACTTGTAGCCGGGATCATCCTTGAGTTCGGCGGTCTGGTGGTCGCACCAGGTGCTGGACTTGATGGCTCCTGCGAGCGAAGACACCGAGATTCCCGCGATGGTGCTGTTGGCCTCGTCGATGGGGAAGAGGGCTTCGTTGATGTTGTCGATCTGGCCCTTGAGCACCTTGTCGATGAGTGCGGTCTCGGCCTCAACGGTAGATGCGGGGTTCAGATAACGGAATGCGAGGATGGGGGTGCCGGGCATGTTGTTGTTGCTCCCGGGCACGCGATAATCGTTGGCAGGAGTGCCGGAGAAGCTGATGTAGAAGTTCTTCAGCTGGCTGTTGGAGTTGGCCGGAGAGTTGATCTGCAGCACGTTTCCGCTCACCGCGGAGAAGAAGAAGTAAGGAAGCACGGAGTCATAGTCCGAATCGCTCACCACTCCGGGTTTGGGAGTGTTGGCGGCATTCCACTGGTCGCCGTTGTGCGCAAGCGCGACGGGATCCAGGACGGTTTTCCACTTCGCATTCTCATAGACGGTACCGTTCTCGGGAGAGAAGAAAGAGGTGTACTCGTTCTGCTCGGTGCGGCCCTGAGCCCAGGTGCGCACATTCTCCCAATACTTCACGAAGGGCACGTACACCACGAAGGCGTCGTTGAGCACCACGCTCTCGTTGTTGTCGAAGTACCAGGCGGTAAGGCTCACCACGGTCTCGCCATCCTTGAAGTCACCTGCAGGGATGGTGAAGGTGACCTTTCCGGCCTCCTTGAAGACTGTAGCCTCATAGTCGCCGACCATGATCTTGTCGATGTTATTCAGGTATTCACCGGTAAGCGTTATGCTCTTGCCCACCGCGGTCTTCTCGAAAGTGTAGGCATCGAACTTGGGGACATAGCGGATAACCTTGATGGAAGGAGCCGAAGCGAGGGCTGTGTAGACCACTCCGCTGCCATCGAAATAGCCGAGGGTGATCTTTGCATTTGCTTCCTCCACATAGGGAACCTTCACCACAATTTCATCTTCGGACGAGACCACAATCTCCGCTTCGTGGGGAGTGTCGTGGCCGTCGGCAGTGAAGCGGACGGATGTGACGGCGCTCAGGCCGGTTCCGGCGATGAGCACCTCGTCACCCATCTCGGCCTCTGCCTGAAGCAGTGACGTGGTGATGGAAGGAACTGCAAACGAGCAGTTGAATGTGGCGGAGGATTCTCCCCTGCCCACCGTGTTCACGAGTACCACCTTGCCGGAGGTCACGCCGTTTGCCACCTTAATGGAGAGGCGCTTGTCGGAAACCTTTTCAACAATATCCACCTTGACCGTGCCGATGTAGGCTTCGGTCACATTGTAAAGCGATTCTCCCGCCACTTTGATGACGGCGCCCACGGGAGCGGTCTCGGGAGAGAAGGACTCGACCACCGGTGCAACGAGAGCAATCTCATCGACATTGGTCTGGTCGCAGGCCGCGGCAAAGAGGGCGGCGGCCGCAATGATTGTCAGATTGAAATATCTTTTCATGATCTTCTGCATCAATAGCCCGGATTCTGGGCGACGGTCTTGTTAATATTCATCACAGACACCGGGATGGGCAGGAAGGTCTGCCACTCGGCGATAGGATTCACCACATAGTCGTATGCGGCATAGAAGGGCTCGGAAGCGAGGTAGTCGTTGATTGTGGAAACCACGGTCCCCCACCTCATGAGGTCGAAGAAGCGCTGGTTCTCGAATGCGAGCTCGAGGCGGCGCTCAGCGCGCACAGCCTGCCTGAAGGCATACTTGGAAGGCAGGTCGGCAAGGGTGTAGACGGGGATGCCGGCACGCTCGCGAACCGCGTTCAGAAGTGTGAGAGCATCTGCCGAAGGGCCGGAGATCTCGTTGGAGAGCTCAGCCTTCAGGAGCATAACGTCCGCAAGGCGGATGATGGGGAAGTCGTTCTCCGCATCGAATTCGCTGCTCATGTCGGGATCGATGAACTTGCTGCAGTAACGGGCGTTGGCGTTATCCACGATCAGGCCCGTGGTCTTGTTGAAGTAGCTCTCACGCAGGCAGACATCCTTGCGCAGGTCGCCAGGGTTGGCGTTGAACGCGGAGATGATGCTGTTGCTGGGATAGTTGTAGTG
>DGUE01000167.1 GCA_002393895.1 Bacteroidales bacterium UBA4318 | reverse complement strand
GCGGTGCGGAAGGGACTCGAACCCTCGACCTCCGGCGTGACAGGCCGGCATTCTAACCAGCTGAACTACCGCACCGGATGCTGGTTGCGCCGAAACGCGGATGCAAAGATAGGGATAATTTCAGTTTCTGCAAATTTTTTCGGAAGAAAATTCCTATTTTTGTAAACTTTGAGCGACTCGATAATCATAAAGGGGGCAAGGGTCAATAATCTTAAGAACATCGACCTTGAAATTCCGCGCGGAAAGTTCGTCGTTGTGACGGGCATTTCCGGCAGCGGAAAGTCCAGCCTCGCCTTCGATACCCTCTACGCAGAAGGCCAGAGACGCTTCGCAGAAAGCATCTCTTCCTACGCCCGCCAGTTCCTGGGGCGCATGAGCAAACCTGACGTCGATCTAATCGACGGCATCCCCCCGGCTATAGCCATCGAGCAGAAAGTCAACGTTAAGAACCCCCGCTCCACAGTCGCAACCACCACGGAAATATATGATTTCCTGAGACTTATCTTCGCCCGCATCGGCCGCACCTTCTCTCCGGTCAGCGGCCGCGAAGTGCACAAGGATGGCCCCGCGGATGTGATGCGCTGGCTCGAGGAGACCACCCCCGGCACCCTCTACATCCTCGCAAACCTCAAGTGGGACGAGCGCGACGACAAGGTGGAGTTGATGCTGGGTCTGAAGGAGGATGGCTACTCCCGCCTCTACATCCCCGGTAATGGACAGGAGGCCGGCGAAGTCCGCCAGATCGACGACATCCTCCAGCTCGACGGCAACTATCCTTCCGACGCCTGGCTTCTGATCGATCGCCTCAAGGTCACGGATCCCGCTGATTATAAAGAAGATAAGGACCTCCGAACCCGCCTCCTCTCCTCCATCTCCGACGCCTTCTCCCGCGGCGGCGGGGATATTAGGTTGGTTGCAGAAAGGCCGGAGGAACCTACCGCAGGCTTCGTTGTGCGGGACTTCTGCAACCGCTTCGAACTCGACGGCATCACCTTCCGCGAACCCGACGACTACCTCTTTAGTTTCAACTCCCCCCTAGGCGCCTGCCCCGTCTGCGGCGGCCTCGGAAAGATAATCGGCATCAGCGAAGACCTCGTAATCCCCGACAAGACCAAAAGTATCTACGACGGCGCAATCGCCTGCTGGCGAGGCGACAAGATGAGTTGGTTCACCCAGCACCTGGTGCACGTCGCTCCCCGATACAAAATCCGCCCCTTCGAACCCTACTGCAACCTTAGCGAGGCCGAAAAGGATGTGATCTGGAACGGCCACAGCATAGAGGGAGATGAGGAAAGCATAGTCGGCATCAACGAATTCTTCGACTGGGTCCACACCCAGCGCTACAAGATACAGTACAAATTCATGGAGAACCGCTTCAGCGGACGCACGAACTGCACCGAATGCCACGGCAGCCGCCTCCGCAAAGAGGCTCTCTATGTGAAGGTTGCCGGCAGGAACATAGCCGAAATCCTTGCTATGACTACAGAAGAGGCCCTCGCCTTTTTCCGTAGTCTGATAGCCGATAGGCCGGAGGAACCTGCCACAGGCCTGACAGCAACAGAGATGGCCACAGTAGCAGAGCCGATAAAAGAAATCATCTCCCGCCTAGAATGCATCCAGGATGTAGGGCTGGGGTATCTGACGCTGAACCGCACGATGAACACCCTGTCCGGCGGCGAAAGCCAGAGGGTGAATCTGGTGACCGCCCTCGGCAGCTCCCTCGTCGGATCCCTGTACATACTGGACGAACCCTCCATCGGCCTCCACTCCCGCGACACCGAACGCCTCATCGGCGTCCTCCGCCGCCTCCGGGACCTTGGCAACACCGTCCTCGTCGTCGAACACGACGAAGACATCATCCGCGCCGCGGACCTCCTGATTGATATGGGGCCCTTGGCGGGTGTCAATGGTGGCGAGGTGGTTTATATGGGTGCTGCGGAGGACACCTCCGCAGCACCCCAAAGCTTGACATTGCAATACCTAAACGGCCGCCCTCGATACCAGCGGGCGAAACGCAGCTGGAACTACGCCATACGTGTCGAAGGAGCAATGGAACACAACCTCAAGGACATCACCGTAGAATTCCCGCTGAGAGTGCTGACCGTAGTGACCGGCGTCAGCGGATCGGGAAAATCCAGCCTGGTTGGGGACATCCTCTATCCGGCAATGTACCGCCGCCTGAACGACGCAGGCGACCTCCCAGGCACCCACAGAGCCCTCGGCGGCAACCTCGACCGCATCACCCGCATCGAATATGTGGATCAGAACCCCATAGGCAAAAGCACCCGCAGCAACCCCGTAACATATCTAAAGGTCTACGACGAAATCCGCAAACTTCTCTCCGACCAGCAATACGCTAAGATCAACGGCTACGGCCCCTCCTACTTCTCCTTCAACCAGGAAGGCGGCCGCTGCCCCGAATGCCAGGGAGAGGGCGTGGTAACCATCCCCATGCAGTTTATGTCGGACGTGACCATGGTCTGCGAGCAGTGCGGCGGCAAACGCTTCAAGCAGGACATCCTCGAGGTCCGCTACCGCGAAAAGAACATCGACGACATTCTCAATCTAAGCATCGACGACGCCATCGCCTTCTTCCGCGAAGGCAAGGAAGATGCCGCCCAGAGCATCGCCCGCAAACTCCAGCCGCTGGTGGATGTGGGCCTGGGGTACCTCAAACTCGGGCAAAGCAGCAGCACCCTCTCCGGAGGCGAAAGTCAGCGCATCAAGCTCGCATATTTTCTCTCCATCAGCAACGAAAACCGCAAGAAAGAGAAGATAATGTTCATCTTCGACGAGCCCACCACCGGCCTGCATTTCTTCGACGTGGAGAAGCTGCTGAAGGCCTTCGACGCCCTGCTGGACGCCGGCCACAGCCTCGTGGTGGTGGAGCATAATCCGGATGTCATCCGCAGCGCCGACTGGCTGATCGACCTCGGCCCGGACGCCGGCGACAGGGGAGGAGAGGTGGTGTTCGCGGGCACCCCGGAGCAGATGATCGCCAGTGGGGACAGTTTCACCGCACAGTATCTTCGCAGATGATACGCGCCCTCCTCATAACGCTCCTGCTCTTGACCGGCCTGCCAAATCTGACCGGCCTGACCGTCAGCGCAGCCGCCCAGACCCGGGCGGAGATACTCCGTGCGCGCCTGATGGATCCTGCCGACCGCAGCGTGTTCGTGGCTGCCCACCGCGGAGCCTGGCGAGAGGCCCCCGAGAACTCCCTGGAAGCCATCGAAAAGGCCATAGAGATGGGAGTGGAGATAGTTGAAATCGACATCCGCAAGACTCTCGCAGGCGAACTCATCCTCCATCACAACCCCATACTCTTCCGCCCGAAAGGCGCCCCAACGCTGGAGGAAGCCCTGCTGGCTGCGAAAGGACGGGTGTTGATCAACCTTGACAAGGCCTTCGGCTACTTCGACAAGGTGATGGAGATAGCCGAGCGTACAGGCACGGTGGAACAGATAATAATCAAGAGCAGCCGCAGAGCGCATGACGTGAAAAAAGTGCTTGGGCCATACGAGGGCCGGGTGATCTTCATGCCCATCATCAACCTGAACTCCGGAGGAGCGCTTGCGAAAGTGGAGGAATACGTGCAGATGCTGGACCCCGTCATCTACGAACTTACCTTCGGCAGCGATTCCAACCCCGTGATCACTATAGTGCGGGCAAGGCTGGCCGGACGCAGCCGAATATGGTACAACAGTCTCTGGCCCTCGCTTTGCGGCGGGCACGATGATGCCAGACCGCTCGACGAAGGTATAGGCTGGCTGATAGACAATGGCGCCGGAGCGATTCAGACCGACAATCCCCGGCAAATGACAGAATACTTAAAAATCAGATAATTATGGATGCGATAGTAACATATGTAGACGGGCTGGACCCGCTCTGGCAGATGGATTATGAAAGCAAGGTAGGAAAGAAGATCCTGGACAAGCGCTTCCGCGACTGGGGCACTCTCAAGTACCATTTCCGCGGGCTGGACAAGTTCATGCCCTTCATCGACCGCATCCATCTTGTGGTTGCACGGGAAAGCCAGGTGCCCGAGTGGGTGAACAAGGAAACGGTGAACGTGGTGCTTCACAAGGACATCATGCCCGAGGAGCATCTGCCCACGTTCAACAGCTCCATGATAGAGATGTTCCTTCACAGGATACCGGGCCTTACCGAGCGCTTCCTCTACTTCAACGACGACATGTACACTGTGAAGCCCTGCCGCTTCGAAGACTTCTTCCCGGACGGGGTGCCGGCCATGAAATTCGCGAAGAACTTCCTTTATTTCGGGGACTTCCGCTACCTGGTGCATCATTCTGACTCCCTCGCCCGCAAGGCCCTGGGCATGCCGG
>DGUE01000138.1 GCA_002393895.1 Bacteroidales bacterium UBA4318 | reverse complement strand
ATCAAGTACTTCATGTGCGGCCCGCCTATGATGGTAGGCGCAGTGAACGGGCTCCTCGACAGCCTCGGCGTACCTCCCGAAAGCATACTCTACGACAACTTCGGTTAGTAGGTAGCAACAGTAGGTAAAAACTCCCAGACCCTCCGGAAACATATACGATTCCGGAGGGTTTTCGTATGGTAAACTTAAAAATACCCCTGCAAACTTAAATTCTTCACTTTTTTCATCAGATTCTTTTGCAGCCGTTTTGCGCAGCCCTAGCTTTGCAATCGTAATGAAACGCAGGAACTGTGGCCGGCGGTCTTCTCTTTGGGCATCCGCCCGGAGGCAATCTGCCCCACACAAATCTAACTGTTAATAGTCTATGTTGCTTTCAGACCAAAAGCCAAAGTTCCACCACTTGCAGAGTAACGGGGCCAAGTCGCTCCTCACGGCCGTGACGGTTCTGATCTGCGCCTGCACCCAGGCCCCGTCTTTGCAAAGTGAAACCAGGGAAAGCGACTCCCTAACGGTTCACATCTGCAGCCCACTCCCCTTCTCACATATAGATATATTTATATTCAAGGACACTCTTACCCGCCCGCTGGAAAGCCACCGGAGGCTGGGGCCGGCCAACTTCATAAAAGTTCCCGCCGGGGATGGCGACAGGCTGCTGGCAGCGCTTACCGATGTAAAAGGAGAGTTCGGCGGGGCACTTCCCGAGCGCTATTCCACAATGGAGAAACTCACAATGAGATATTCTGACGAAGACCCCGAAGCGCCATTGCAGGCCGGATTATGCAACACCACGAGCGGGCGGACCCAGGAATTGAACCTGCTGCCGCTGCTCTGTCCGGTAGTAATAAAGAGTATATGCATAGATGCAGATGCGCCCCTGCGCGAGCCCATAGTGCAACTGGAAAGGGTGAACGCGCTTGCGGAGATCTTCCGCTCAGAAGGCTTCCATCCGGCCGGAACCATCGACAGCCCGTCCGGGCTGGAGCATCCGCTGATGATGATTCAGGTATTCAAGGAAGACATAGTGAGCGTACCCATGCCTGCGGGCATAACCCTCTGGTGCTACCCAAATGAAGATGACGACGGCCCGGGAGGAGGAGGAACACGCCTGCTTATCACCGGCACACTGGCGGGAGAGCGCAGGGCCTATCGCATCCCCCTTGGCAAAATCCGCCGTGGCGCCCGCCTGGAACTGGATATTGCGCTGAAAAATGATTATCTTTGTGAACTATGACCAAAGTAATCACATACGGCACTTTCGATCTTTTCCACGAGGGGCATCTGAACCTTCTCAAAAGGGCCAAAGCCCTTGGAGACTGGCTGATAGTCGGCGTAACCACCGATAATTTCGACCTCCAGCGCGGCAAGCTGAACACCTGCAACAACGTGATGGAGCGCATCGAAGCCGTAAAGGCCACCGGCCTTGCCGACCAGATAATAATAGAGGAGTACCGCGGGCAGAAGATCGACGATATACATAAGTACGGAGTCGATATCTTCGCCATAGGTTCCGACTGGACAGGCTACTTCGACTATCTGAAGGAGTTCTGCCAGGTGGTCTACTTGCCCCGCACCGAAGGCATTTCCAGCACACAGCTGCGGGACGAGCGCCCTACCGTGACCATAGGCATAATCGGCACCGGAAGCATAGCCCGGCGCTTCGTGAAAGAGGCCGAATTCGTTGCCAGCAACAGCATCATTGCCGCCTACAATCCCGATAAGAAGGAATGCGAAGCCTTCTGCAAAGAATTCGGGCTCGCGATAGCAAAAAGCACGGAAGAACTCTTCGGAAAGTGCAATGCCGTCTACATCGCCTCCCCCCACTACACCCACTACGAATACGCCAAAGCAGCTCTGGAAGCCGGCAAGCACGTGCTCTGCGAGACACCCCTGGTGCTCAAAGAGGCAGAAGCGAAAGAACTTTTCGAGATAGCCAAGAGCAAGGGGCTGGTGCTGATGATGGCCCACAAGACCGCCTACTGCCCTGCATTCGGGCATCTGGTCACCCTGCTCCAGTCCGGAGCGATCGGGGAGATAGTGGACATAAAAGCAGCCACCACCACCCTCACGGACGAAAAGGATGCAAAGATGGACAGCACCCGCTTCGGTGGCAGCATGAACGAGAATGCCTGCTTCCCTCTGCTTCCCATCTTCCGCCTTCTCGGCACCAACTACAGGAAATGCTACTTCGTGGCAAAATACAAGGACGGAGTGGATATCTACACCAAAGGTATTATTTTCACCGACAGCGCCTCCGCCACCTTCGAGGTAGGCCTCGGTGCCAAGACCGAGGGCAGCCTGGTGGTATCCGGCACCAAGGGATATGCCTACGTGCCTGCCCCCTGGTGGAAAACCTCCTACTTCGAGCTCCGCTACGAAGACCAGAACCAGAATAAAAAATACTTCTATCCCTTCGACGGCGAAGGCCTGCGCTACGAGATCAAGGAATTCGTGTCCGCGATCCTCGCAAAGGGCTACTTCTACTCCAAACTCCCTGTCGGAGAGATACTTGCCATGAGCAGGATACAGGATGATTTCATAAACGGAAAGAAAGTCAGAATACTCAAATGATGCATTCATACGCATTCCCCGGCGACCTCGCCCCCGAGATTGCCGCCATAGGCTCTGAGCCCATACCCTACATGAGGACCCAGGAATTCTCGGACATAGTCCTGGAATCCGAAAAGATACTTCTGAAGCTGATCCATTGCACCGGCGGCCGCACCATCATCTACACCGGTTCCGGCACAGGGGCGATGAGCGCGATCGTGGAGAACTACGCCAGCACCTTCAGCAAAGCCTTCGTCATCGACGGCGGTTCTTTCGGCCATCGCTGGGCAAGCCTCTGCGAGTATTACGGAGTGCCCTTCGTCCACTTCCAGGTGCCTTTCGCAAAGGATATCGACTACGAAGCCCTGGAAGCCAGCATCGCCGCGGAGAAACCGGGCGTGCTGCTCTGCCAGCACGATGAAACATCTTCCGGAGTGCTTTTCGACGTCAAGCGCATAGGTGCAATCTGCAAGGCGCACGGCGTATCCTTCGTGCTGGATGTAATCAGCAGCTTCCTTGCAGAACCCTTCAGCATGGACGAGGTGGGCGCGGACATCTGCGTCACATCCACCCAGAAAGGCCTCAACGTGCCTCCGGGGCTGTCAGTTCTCTTCTTCAGCAAGGCCCTGGAAGGATATAAGTTCGCCCATCGCGGCTACTACTGGGACTTCGATGACAACTTCTCCAACCTCAAGCGCGGGCAGACCCCCTTCAGCCCAGCCACCATCATCTTCCTCCAGCTGCACGCCCGCCTGAAGGAGCTGGAAGCACAGGGAGGAGAGGCCGCGAATATCGCTGCCGTGCACCACAGGGCTGAGGTTTTCCGCGCCGAGGTGCGCAAATACGGCTGGGCCATGCCCACCGAATCCCCCACCTACGCCATCACCGCCATCCAGACAAAGGACGGCCCGGAACGCAAGATATTCCGCAGGCTGATAGAGAAATATAAGACCTTCATCATGCCGGGAGGCATACCCGGGTTCTACCGCATCTCCCACATGGGGCTGCAGACCGATGAAGAGCTCCGCGAGCTGGCTGCCCGCATCAAGGAGTTCGAGCCCTAGTTATTTCTAAAAAACCTAGTGTATTTGGGCGCGTATGGCTGGTTACAGTCCCGTGGAGGCGTCATATAATCTCCGTACATATGAGTGAGCACCTCATCCCAGGCAGCGGGGATGGGAAATACCGCATCTTCGAACTTGTGCGGCACGGTATTCTCGAACCATGAGCGCTTGAACCAGTCTTCTTCGCATTCGGGGCAACCAAGAGAACTCACATGGCCGGTGTCCCCAAACGACCGGGCAGCCATCAGGGAAAGCAGACTATCCACACACGGACGGGGATCCGCAAGCCATGAACGCAGACCTATGATGCGATGGAACCAGGTTTTAAGACGGCGCTTCTCCCCCACAAAGGAAGGGATATCTCCTTTGAAAGAACGGCGGTGCCTGAGGGTCTTGAAGATCTTTTCTGCCCGTCGATATAAAGAAATGAACTCCCCATGGTCGTCCGGCACACTGTCGAGAGGGAAGACATCTATCCACATGCCGGTCTGGCGGGGAGGCGCAACGAATGGTGTAAGAGTCTGTACAGCAGTGCGTTCCGTTTCAAGCACCCTGGAAAAGCCCAGCCAGCAGTCCGCGTCCTGCGAGGGATTCAGCAGTTCGTAGCCGTCAGCCTTGAAAGAAGCGCAGAAGCGGTCATAGTCCGGGCGGAGCATGAAGATATCCACGTCGTCGTCCCACGGTATGAACCCGCCATGGCGCACAGCACCAAGCAACGTACCGTATGCAAGGGTATACCTGATGTCGTTTGCCTTGCAGAAAGAATCGACAACCTTCAGAATCTGCAAGCTTTCTTCCTGAATTTCGCGCAGAGACAGTTCTCTCATGGGGTTAAATCTGGTTTTGCGGACGCAAAGTTAGGAAAATATATCTATATTTGTATATAGTAATCAGCGCAAGATGACACTCCTTTCCATAGATGAAATCCATTCCGTCCTTTTGGATATCCTGACCGATGTAGATTCCTTCTGCAGAAAGAACGGCATACGCTATTCGCTGGCCTTCGGCACCCTGCTCGGGGCCGTCCGGCACGGAGGATTCATCCCCTGGGACGACGACGTGGACATCATTATGCCACGGCCCGATTTCGAGCGCTTCGTGGCAAGCTATCCCCGACGGGGCCATCCCTATCATCTACTGTACAACACTCACGGGAAGGAAGAATACTTTATGGGAGGATTTGCCAAGGTGCACGATCCGTCCACCGACAAGTTCGTGGAGAACCACAGCACGCGGCTGCATTATGGCGCCAGCCTGGATGTCTTCCCCCTGGATGCCGTGCCCGACGACGAAGCCGAAAGGCATCGCTTCATGCACGAGATAATCCACTGTCACAGAAGGCTTTACTACCGCCAGCGCAGGTTCGGGCGCGGCTCTCCCCTGCTCATGCTGGAGGCCTACTCCCACAGCACCCGGTGGTGGTTCGACCGCTGCGTGCGCATAGCCACCAGCCAGCCCTACGACAAGTGCTCCTGCATAGCCCACATCCTTGGCAGCGCCACCTATGAATCCGTGCACCGCAAGGAACTCTTCGACGACCTGGCGGACATCCCCTTCGAAGGCCGCCCCATGCTGGCAGTGCGCGACACGGCCGCCTATCTCACCCAGGTATTCGGACCCGATTACATGACTCCCCCGCCGGAAAAAGACCGCACAGGCCACGGCGACAAAATCTACCGCATATGAAACTCAAAGAACTCTGGCACAGGCTCTATATAGATCCGCGCCGCCGCCGCAAGATGGCGGAATTCGGCATTCCCATGCTGCAGCAGATAGATGCTGCCATGCGCGCTGCAGGCAAGCCCTACACTCTCATCTACGGGTCGCTGCTGGGCGCCGTGCGCGAAAAGGGCTTCATCCCCCACGACTGCGACGTGGATATCGCGATCTGGGCGGACGAGGACTATTCCGCCGTCTGGCAGGCCCTGGAGGCCGCCGGATTCAGCCGCAGGCGCGAGATTAGCGTGGATGGCGGCTCATTTGGTAAGGAGGAAACATGGAAATGGAACAGCATCCATGTGGATTTCTTCTACTTCTTCCCGGACGGCAAGGGCGGCTGGTACGGCACGGAGTTTTATCCGCAGGATGGCTGCAAGGAATGGAAGGATTCCATTGAGAAGTTCGGCGGACTGAAAGTGCTCAAGACCCTGCTTCCCATCACCAAGAGCACCCACTACATGCCCTTCGAGAGCATAGAGATGCCGGTTATGGACTGCGCGATGGACTTCGTGGTGGATTACTACGGCCCCGGCTGGCGAGTTCCCGACCCCAGCTTCGTGTATCCCCGAAAAGGCGAGACCAACTACGAAGAATGCCCCGACAAGCTGGGGGTGATTAAAAAATCCTAAGATAAGGCCTCTCGGCGAAGAGGGAGTGGTCCCAGCGGAGGGCGATCCAGCGGCAGCGGCGGAGGATGTGCCCCTGCACCGGCTCCACCGGAGATCCAGCCATACGGCCTCGGTAGGCCTCATAGAGATCCAGGAAATTGCGGGCGGATGCCGCACGGCGGACCTTTCGGGCCTGGCGGGTTTCGGAAGCGGAATTGTTTCTGCGATAATGATATAGTGCCTCGGGCAGCAGCACCACCTTCTTGCAATAGAATAGCAGCTGGCCCATCAGCACCATGTCTTCGTGCATATTCCCCTTGGGATAGAAAAGATCTTCACGATAGCAGCTGCGTCGTGCGAACTTGTTAACCACATAGCCGTGGGCCTTGTTGCAGAAAACATCCCGCGAGAAGGCCTTGGGATCTTCGTAAACCTTGTCCTTAGACACATGGCTGCGGCCCTCGCCTTTTTCCTTACGAACATAGAAATACACCACATCGGCATCGGTCTCCTCTGCCTTGCCAACCAGCTTTTCCACAGCATCCAACTCCAGCCAGTCGTCTGAATCCACATGAAGGACATAGTCCCCGATAGCATGCTGAAGGCCGGTCAGGCGTGCCTGGGGCAGGCCGCCATTAGGCTTGCGGACTATCTCTATGCGGTCACGAAGTCCTGCGAACTTGCTGTCTATCAGCGAATTCAGCTTGTCCACCGAGGCATCCGGGCTGCCGTCATCAACAAAGACAAACTGGATGTCGCCATAGCTCTGGCCAAGCACAGAAGCCGCGCACTGCTCGATGTAGCGCTCCACTTTATAGATGGGAACTATGATGCTTACTTTCATTTCTCGTAGCGGGATTTATCCGGCAGAATCTCGTCAAAGGCCTCCAGCAGTTGCTTGCGGCAGGCGAGGAACTTGTCGTTAGTCATGTGCACGTCGTTAATGCAGACCATCTTGGTGGAGGGCTTGCGAAGGAACTCGCAGATCTTCTCGATGGAATGGGCAGCCAGGCTGAAGTGCTTGTTTGAGAGCTTGCGGTTGCGGGCCTTTCCCTGGTAATACATGTAGTCCAGGAAGAGATACTGGTTGTAGTTTGCCCGGGTGCGGAGGGGGCTTAGAGAAGCCATTATCTCCGGTTCCACCTTGGCATAGAGCTCGTCGCACTGGCTCTTGAGCATAGGTGAAGCTGTATGCTGCGGACGCACATAGCGGAAGGAGTCCGGCATGCCCAGGGCCTTGCGGGC
>DGUE01000174.1 GCA_002393895.1 Bacteroidales bacterium UBA4318 | reverse complement strand
CATGTGCGCACCTCTCGGTCCCAGTCGTAGCAGAAACCAATCTTTGACAACTGCTCGCGATAACGGGCTATGTTCTTCGCTGTGGTCACTTCGGGATGCGTGCCTGTTTGGATAGCATACTGCTCTGCCGGCAAACCGTAGGCATCAAAGCCCATGGGATGCAGCACATTGAAGCCCTGCAGACGCTTGTAACGACTATAGATGTCCGAAGCGATATAACCCAGCGGGTGTCCTACGTGCAGGCCTGCTCCCGAGGGATAAGGGAACATGTCCAGCACATAGAATTTTGGTTTGGACGGGTCTTCGACAGTTTTGTATGTCTTATTCTCCGCCCATCTTTTCTGCCATTTCTTCTCAATACTTCTGAAATCGTAATCCATATATCTATTTCTTTGCTTTTTTCAATTTGAACTCCACATTAAGCGTCAGCTGGCTGCGGACGGCCTTACCCCCGAGCTTTCCCGGTTTCCAATCCGGAGATGCCTCGATCACGCGCACGGCTTCATCGTCCAGGGAAGGATGGACGCCTTTCACCACCTGCACATCTCTCACCTTTCCCTTCTCATCTATCACGAAACTCACCTGCACCCTGCCGCGTATGCCGTTATCCACGGCGTACTGAGGATACCTCAGATAGGTATATACCCATCGGGACAGGAAGAAGGAGGGATCGGACGAGCCGAAGAAGCTGGGCTTGCTGTCACAATCGTAGAAAGCCACCAGAGGGGCCCCGGACGCATCTGAATCGGGCCGGAACCTGGGTGCTGGGCCGTTTGCGAGCGAGAGGGAAAAATTGTAGAGATACTCGCACTGGCGGTTCATCTCCTCATATTCCATCGGATCCGTTCCCTTACGGTAGACCTTCCCCGGCTCCACGGTAGTGAAGAGCACGGAAGGAATCTCTTTCCCGTAGAAAGACCGGAGGTCGGAGATGCCAGGCTCCACGGTAGTTATTACGGGCCGGGCCGGCTGGAGGGATTCCGAGAGTAGCCCCAGAATATGATTCATATCCGCATTGGATGCGGAATAGGCATAGAGCCCGCGATTGGAATTGTCGAAGTAGTCCAGCCCCAGATACGCATCCACCAGGGATGTTTCAGGGAAGGCCCTGTTCAGGAAATACCAGGAACCGGCATTGGCATCGTCCGCACCCCCGAATGCAGCTATCAGCACCGAGCGCTGCAGGAGCACGCGGTTGGTGCTGATCTTTGCGGCAAGCTGAAGGAGTGCAGCAAGGCCGGAGCCGTTGGAGGCGGACAGCCTGGTGCCTATCACGATATAGCGGTTCCGGAGCTGCCTGCCGTACCCGGGAATCCAGCCGATCACATTACGGAAAGTGGCCGTGTCGCCATTCTCCCTCCGGAGCCCGAAATGAGTGTAATCCGAACTTTCGTAAAGATCTATGCCTCCGGAAGCCAGCCTGCGGGACACGAATTCCGCCAGTGCATCCTCTCCTTTGAGGGCTGAAAGGGAATCCGCGGTGCTGCGTAGGCTAAGCGCCTCTTCGCCTGCAAACAATTCAGAATAGTCCTGTGCATGCGCGAAAGAAGCCAGCAGGACAGTGCAGATAACAAGGATAAAACGCTTCATTACTTAGTCATTTACAAGAATCCATACATCCTTAGGGCAGAACGATTCAGTCCTGACCTTTTGGAGATTATCCCATAAATGTGCCAAAGCATCGGTCCCCGCCACGCCAACGGCAGTAAAACCATTGCCATAGGGGATTTTTTCCACATCGTAGCCGGCGTCCTTTATCTTCGAAGCCAGCCATGAGGCGTTGTCGGCATTGGAGAAAGCACCGACGATTATGTAATAGCGCTTGCTGAGTTTCACGGTTTCGGCGCGGCGGAGGCTCGACACCGAAAGGAACATCTCGCCGGATTCCTTAATCCTGTCCAGCAGGGCCAGGGAATCCGCCTTGGCTTTTTCGATGCGGCTGAGGGAGTCCATACGGGCCTGATGGGCCGCTTCTTCCCTCTGTATCCTTTCCCGCTTGGCGGCAATTTCGTCGGAGGTGGGCCGGCCGGCAAGCCTGCGGAATGCATCGCAACCCTGGAGAAGCGACATCCCCAGCATCACAAGCAGCATTCCGGATATGAACTTTCCTTTTGTCATAGTTTACAAATATATGAAAAAGTATCAGCTTTCTGCATCGAAGGCCTTGACTATTTTGCTCACCAGAGGATGCCGCACTATGTCCCTGTCGTCGAAGAAGACGGTTGCAACCCCTTTCAGGTTTTTCACCAGGTCTATCCCCCGCAGCAGGCCGGAATCCTCCTTGCGGGGAAGATCTATCTGCGTGGCATCTCCGGTTACGATGAATTTGGCGTTTGTGCCCATGCGGGTGAGGAACATCTTCAGTTGCCCCATGTTCGTGTTCTGCGCCTCGTCCAGGATTACGCAGGCACCGTCCAGGGTGCGGCCGCGCATGTAG
Organism: Bacteroidales bacterium UBA4318; assembly: GCA_002393895.1. The sequence continues at coordinate 3,832 of DGUE01000174.1, read as the reverse complement.
GCAAGAGGGGCTATCTGTATGGTGCCTCCGGCGATGAATTCCTGAAGCTTTCGCGAAGGGATCATGTCCCCCAGGGCATCGTAGAGGGGCTGGAGATACGGATCCAGCTTATCCTTGAGGTCTCCGGGAAGGAAGCCCAGCCTTTCCCCCGCTTCCACGGCAGGACGGGTGAGGATGATGCGGCGCACCTCACGGTTTTTGAGCGCCCGAACTGCCAGAGCGATGGCGATATAGGTCTTTCCCGTTCCGGCAGGGCCCACTGCAAACACAAGGTCGTTACTGAAATAGGCCTTGACCATCTTTTCCTGATTTGCGTTGCGCGCACGGATGGCCTTGCCTTCGTTGGTATGCACTATCACAGCATTGCCATGCTCCGCCAGCACCGATGAAGACGGACGCCCGGCGAAGAGATCTTCCACATCGTACACCGTGAGATTCAGTTTGTGCTTGCGCAGCGATACCAACTGGGCGAATTTAGCCACGAAATCGTTTATCTTGGCCTCATCCCCCTCCACGAGTATCTCATTCCCCTTCCCGGAAACTTCCAGGCCTGGGTAATACGTGCAGAACTCATTCAGGATACGGTTCCCAGGGCCCAGTATGCTGACCGGATCCGCAGTGTCCAATGTGATGGTTTTCTTCATTCTATTCCAGTAACATTCTTTACTCTTTGCAGTGTTTGCAGCATGTTGTCGTAGTCGCTTCCGTCCAGCCAGTCGCTCCTCTTCCCAAACTGTTCCCCGACTATCACGGTGCGGTAGCTGTCGGTCTTTTTGCCCGGCAACGTGCACCAGAGGAAGTGAAGGTCGGGTTCCAGCATCTTCTTGCAGAAGCCGTCCCGGCTGCGGACTATCCTCAACACTGCCGCAAGTTCCAGCCTTGTATTCACTGCGCTCATGTTCGAAACAGCATTACCCAGCGAGTAGATGACAGGCACGCCCTTGATGTGGGTGGTGTCCTGCACCACGTGCGGATGGGCTCCCACTATTGCATCAGCTCCCTGGCTTACCAGCCATTCAGCCCACTGCTGCTGGGACTCATTATGCGTCAGCACATATTCTTCGCCCCAGTGCGGCAGCACTATCACAAAATCCGCAAGGTCCCGGGCCCTTTTCATCTGGGTTGCAATCTCCTCACGGTTCATCCGGCTGACCTTAGGGTACTCACGGGATGTGCCCAGATTCGTGCCATAGGTGAAGTTCACGAGTGCTATCCGTATGCCTTTCCGACTCAGTATCAGCGGATTGTTGCGCTTATACTGCATTTCGTCCAGGCCGCTGCCGGTGAATACGGTGTATTGTTTCAAAGTTCGTTCAAGCCCCGCAGATCCCTTGTCCAGGATATGATTGTTAGCCGTCAGGAGCACATCCACTCCGGCATCCAGGATGCTTGCAAGGTAGCTGTCCGGAGCGCTGAATGCGGGGTACCCGGTATAGGGTGGCCCCGCAAGCGTAAATTCAGCGTTGGCTATTGCCAGATCCGCTTCCGAAAGGAGCGGCTTCAGATCTTCCAGGAAATGGGAGTGGTCGTATTGCAGCTGCCTTGCATGCATCATCACATCTCCGATGATGCAGATGCTCAACGTGTCTGCAACTGCGCCAGCCGAACTTCATTTGCCGGAAGCAACGACAGCTTCGTATTTCTCGTATTTCTCCTTGTATGCAGGATCGTCGCGGAAACGGAAGCAGGCGTTCTTGATATAATCTGCGACAGTAGTCTTAAGTTCCTCATCCTTACTCACCTCGTAAGCCTTTTCGAAAGGCTCGATAGCGGCCTTGAGGGTCTTGTCGTACTCTTCGACGAGCATTGCATACTTGGCATCATCCATTTCGAAGGAAGCCTTCTCCTGGAGCTCAACGGCATGGTTGTAAAGATAGATACCCTTGCCGATGTAGCCATATTCATAATTGGGGTTAACTTCGCCGCAGTGGTCGTAGGCCTTGAACGCTTCCTCTACCTGAGGAGGATCCATCTTGAGGCGGATGTTGCCTTCCACATACCAGAGGGATGCGTTGTTGGGCTCATTCACCTTGGCAACGTCCAGCAGTTCGAAAAGACGGTCGGTGCTGCCGCCGGTGGTGGTGTAGTGGTTGATGAGGCCGATGAGGATGCTCTGGCTCTTGGGGAAGGCCATGAAGCCCTCTTCGAGATACTTGACGGAAAGATCCTTGTCGCCCTGCTTCTCTGCGATGGTAGAAAGGCGCGCATAAACATCACCCTCGTCGCCATAATACTTGTTTGCAATGCACTTGTCGAAGAAGGTCTTGGCCCTTTCGATATTGCCGGCGATCCAGGCAGTGAGGCCTGCATTGTAAATGGCGTTGGTGTCCAGCTGGGCATAGGGCTCCATCTCAGAAACTGCTGCTGCAGCTTCGAAGAGTTCGGAAGACTCTGCGTACTTCTGGAGCTGATATGCTGCTACGGCATCGTTGGAATACTTGTCGTGAATCGTGGAAAGCGCTGCGGCGATATCCTTGGTCTTCTTGGCCTTGGTATCCAGCTCATGTGCCTTCTTGTATGCCTTCACGGCCTCGCCGAGAGGATTCTCCACGGCGGGCTTGGTTGTGACGATGAAAGAGAGTCTTCCGTTCGCGAAGTAGTAATCGGCGGTGCCGTAATGCTGAACGGTCATAGGTTGGCCCTGCACCTCAACCTGCTCGGTGCTGGTGGGCTTTACATTATTCATGAGGAGTGCAAGTTCGCTCTCGGCGGCACCCACATATCCGTTACCCTGAACAGCATTGTATGCTTCCACATATTCCTGACCAAGCTTGAGCCAGGTGGCTATGTTGGCAGCCTTCTTCTCGTTGAGGGTAGCAGCCTTAGCAACTTCTACTTTCTTTGCAGCAGCGTCGGCGTCCTTCTTCTGCTGGGCATTTGCAACCTGGAAAGCTGCCAGGAGAGCAAGTGCGAAAATAATCTTTTTCATATCAGTTAATGTTAGTAATTATTCGTTTTCTACGGGTGCTTCTGCACTTTCCGTGCCAACTGCCTCTTCCTGGCCTTCGTCCTCGCCCTTGGCGACCACGGAAACGGCCGAGATGGAATCCCCTTCCCGTATGCTGATGAGCTTCACGCCCTGGGTGGCACGCCCGGCCACGCGGGTGTCGGAAACTGCCATGCGGATAGTGAGGCCGGAACGGTTGATGATCATGAGGTCGTCATTCTCGGTGACGTTCTTTATGGCCACCAGACTGCCGGTCTTCTCGGTGATGCTGATAGTCTTGACTCCCTTGGTTCCGCGGGCAGTGAGGCGGTAGTCTTCGGGGTCGGAACGCTTGCCGAAGCCATTCTCGCTGACTACCATGATGGTCTGCTCAGAAGCATTCTCACGGTTGGGATCGTAGGTAAGCACGCCTATGACCTCATCGTCCTCAGCAAGGCGGATACCACGCACACCCGAAGCGCCGCGGCCCATGTCGCGCACGTCGCTCTCGCGGAAGCGCACGCAATAGCCCTTGCGCCCGGCTATCATGATGTCTTCGTTGCCGTTGGTGAGCACAGCGTCGAGCAGGGCGTCGCCCTCGCGTATGGTCAGGGCCTTGATGCCCTTGTTGCGGCTGCGCTTGTTGGAGTAGTCTTCGAGACTGGTCTTCTTGATGACACCCTTCTTGGTGACAAGGGTCACAAAGTGGCTCTGCACGTATTCGGGATCCTCGATCTTTGCTGCATTCAGGTAGGTGCGGATGCTGTCGTCCTGCTCGATTGCAAGCAGGTTCTGGATGGCACGGCCCTTGGATGCGCGCACGCCCTCGGGCAGTTCATACACCTTCATGCGGTAGCACATACCCTTCTCGGTGAAGAAGAGCATGGTGGAGTGCATGTTGGCCAC
>DGUE01000068.1 GCA_002393895.1 Bacteroidales bacterium UBA4318 | reverse complement strand
TGAAGTAGATGCCCATGAAGATCTCAGCCATCATAACTATCGGCACCACGGCCATCCCGGAGCGGTAATCGCCACCTATAATCAGCTGGATAAGAGGTAGATACACCACCACGGCGAGGAACGCCAGAAGGGTGAAGATGACGAAGTATTTCATTCCGTCCGCCAGGGTTTCGGGGCTGTTCTTGTCCCGGCTGCCGCTGAATACTATGGGCTCGTAGGCATAGCGGAAGGCCTGCGTGAGCAGGGCCATTATCATCGCGATCTTCACGCATGCACCGTAGATTCCAAGCTGCACCATTCCCTCCGGGCTCTTGTCCACCAGAGGATATAGTATCTTGTCTGCCACCTGGTTGAACACGCCCACCAGACTCAGGATCAGCAGCGGCCAGCTGTATGTCAGCAGACGCTTCGCCAGGCTTCCGTCGAATCCGTAGGTGATTCCCTTCATTTCTTTGACGAATCCGAAGGTCACCAGGCCTGTGCAGATCAGGTTCGCGAAGAATACCAGCCCCACGCCATAGTTGTACTTGACGAAGATTTCCATCAGTTCAGGATGCGCCGCGCCCATCTTTGGAAGCACCAGGAAGATGAAAAGGTTGAGAAGTATGTTGGGGATGATGAATGCGAACTTCAGCATCATGAACTTCACCGGCCGTTTCTGCTGCCGCAGACGGCTGAACATTATGGCCTGGAAGGCATCCAGGGCCACGATCGCGGCCATACATCCTATGTATTCCGGGTGATCCGCGTAGCCCATCGCAGCGGCTATAGGCTGCAGGAAAAGCATCACCAGAGCGAAGAACAGCAACGCCACTCCGCCCACCATGCGCAGTATGGTGCTGTACACCAGTTTCTCATCCTCTCCGTCCTTGTTGCAGAAACGGAAGAGGGTGGTCTCCATGCCGAAGGTGAGGAGGGCCAGCAGCAGGGCGGTGTAGGCATACAGGTTCGTAACGATCCCGTAACCCCCGCTCTCCGCCATGATCACGCGGGTATAGACGGGCACAAGCAGATAGTTGAGGAATCTGCCCACTATGCTGCTGAGGCCATAGATGGCCGTATCTTTTGCGAGGGATTTGAGGTTCATCGGATGCGGATTTTCAAGTAAACGGGAAGATGGTCGGAGGCGACTGCTACGTTGCCGGAATTGAAATCCCGGCATACTTTCGCCTCAATCACCTGCACCTTCTCCCTGGCGTTCTTGTAGACCATGATATAGTCTATGCATTTGGATGGGTTCTTTGCCGAAAATGTGAATTCTTCCGGCGAGAGGAGGGTCCAGTCTTTCTTCATTATGCTCATGGTTTCACTCTCCGGCAGGGCGTTGAAATCCCCGCACAGAATTACAGGCTTGCGGGAACTGCCGTATTGCTTTGCCGCCCATTCGCTAATCTGCTTGGCCTGGGCGACCTGTGCGTTTGCGGACCTGTGGTCGAGATGAGTGGAGCAGAACACGAAATCCTTGAATTCGCACCCTGAAACGGCCCGCGGTTCGGCGCCGTCCCCCTTGGCAAGAGCGACGGAAATATTCCTGATGATTCCAAGATCGGGGTCATATGCTACGCCGTCACCGTATTTGCCGCCCTGGTATGCCATCGCAGGGGTAAAATGGAAACTCCATCCGCCCATCTGCTCGGCGAACAGCTTTATCTGGTAGTCGGGATTGCGGGTGGTGCAGCTGTCCAGCTCGTTCATCGACAGTGCTTGCACCCCAAGCTCCTTCATCATTGCCGCCACCATGCCGGTGGTGTTCTCTCCGCTCTTGCTGAAAACGCCCACATTGTATGTGGCGATGCGGTAAACTCCATCTGTCGGGGATGGAAGATCTTTGCCGGGGTTGTTCTTGCAGGCAGCGGAAAACAGCACTGCAATCATCAGTAATAGGTTCAGTGTACGCGAAAACATAATCGAATCGAATTCTATGCAGATACAAATTTAGCTATTTTCCAGCAAATGCCAGCCGGGTGTGCCTATTTCCATGACATGTTGCTCGAACTCGTCGTGAGGGTATATGGAGGCTTTCCGGAGCTTCACCCTGTAATTATATATGGTAGAAGGGGATTTCTTGAGGAAGCTGGCTATCTGGGAAGACTCGCTAACTCCCAGGCGTATAAGCGCGAAAATGCGCAGTTCATTGGTCAGATGTCCATTCTGGAGTTTCTTCCCTATGCGCTGGTCTTCCTTAAGCATGGAGTTCAACTGGCTCACGAAATCCGGGAACATCCCAAGGAATGCATGGTCGAACTCCGCGTAGAGGGTTTCCCGCTGGTTGTCGATGAAATCATCCGAGCGTAGCGCCTTCATTATCTGGTCTATATCCTTGGATTTGGCTACGTTCCTGATGGAGGAGCGGTACTGCTCTATGCCGTTTATATGGCTGGAAAACATGGACATGTAGCGCCCCATGTAGATGTCTTTTATGTCGTTGGCCTCCTTCATTTTCACCAGACCGTCCTTGATTTCCTGATTGGCCTTCAGAACCTTCTTCTGGAGGCTTCGGATCCGCAGCAGACCGACTATGGAAACCGCCAGGAGCAGAGCTGCCAGAACCAGGGCGTAGATGAGCTCGCGGATGCGGCGTGTGTTCATCCTGTCGTATGTGGAGGTAATCTCCGGCATGAACCAGGCGATTTCCTCCTGGCATATGCGGGCATCTGCCATCACGGCATCCTGATATGCACGGTTGATGTACCTGTATGCCCTTTCCGGCTGCCCGTAATCGAGCAGCAGCACCGCCGCCTGGATGATTGAACGGGAAGCCCTGACAGAGCCGGCCATATCGTGGCGGGCGCTGATGGCATAGTGCATTAGCGCCTGGTCCTTATTGCCTTCGGCCTTGTAAGTCTTTGCAATCCAGTAGTGGATAATGGCCAGGTTCTGGTTAGGATATTCCTGGTTTTCCAGGTAGTCCAGCAGTAATTTTCGGGCTTCGGCGTTCTTTCCTTTAGACATAAGAGCCTCGGCCATTTCTGTATTGTAGTTCAGCGTGCTGGGCCGGGAAATGGACAGACTCAGCTGGCGGTAACGCATTTCCTGTTCTCTGTATCCAGCTGTCAGTTTTGGATCCTTGTTCACAAGCACGAGATTGTGGTAAAGCGTTGTGAAAGCCTGATAATAAGGCCTAAACTGTTCCGAAGACATGCGGGATGTGTCTATAGATTCGACGAGATCCTTGGCACTGTAGTACATTCCCGAAATCAGGTATCTTCCTGCGAGGTCCAGCACTGCGTCGGTTTTCAGAGCGTCGTCGTTCAGTTCACGTGCGAGCGACTGCTTTAAGTATATGTAATGCAGGGCAGAATCCAAGTTGAATTTGTAGTATTCGTCACATAGCCCGCAGCATACCCGGTAGCGGGACAGCAAGTCCGGTGCATCCCCCAGCTGACACCTCATTTCGCTGATGCGGGCCTCTTTCCTGGAAGTGATTTCGTCGTTTGTTTCAAGTATGCGGTCCAGCTCTGCAATGGCATTCCGGGTAGGGACGGAGATGCCGGAAGATGTGAGGCACCCCTGCAGCATGAGCACTGAAAGCAGTAAAGGCAGAATATTCTTCATTGTCGCAAAAATACAAATTAATAGTTAAATCCCCAACAGTTTACTCTACTAATTTTTATTGTATTGAGAAAAAGCAAATATTTGGAAATCAATCTATTATATTTATCCATGCGGTTGCTATGGTCTACTAAAACCGTTCAGACCCTTCCGCGCACGCGTGATTCATGCTATATTTGCAAAA
>DGUE01000115.1 GCA_002393895.1 Bacteroidales bacterium UBA4318 | reverse complement strand
ATGGACGGCTTCGGCACCAACAGCGGAGTCATCGTTCTCGCTGCCACCAACCGTGCCGATATTCTGGACAAGGCACTCATGCGCGCTGGGCGTTTCGACCGCCAGATTCACGTAGAACTCCCCGAGCTTAAGGAAAGGGAAGAAATCTTCCAGGTGCATCTGCGCGGCCTCAAGGTTGCTCAGGACTTCGATCTGGAGTTCATGGCAAAGCACACTCCCGGGTTCTCCGGCGCAGATATCGCCAATGTCTGCAACGAGGCAGCCCTGACCGCTGCCCGCAGGAACAAGCAGGCGATAGAGAAGCAGGATTTCCTGGATGCCGTCGACCGCATCGTTGGCGGACTGGAGCGCAAGAGCTCTACAATCATGACTCCTGCCGAGAAACGCACGACTGCATATCACGAAGCCGGCCATGCCGTTGTCGGATGGCTTCTGCCCTATGCAGACCCGGTATTCAAAGTCAGTCTGATACCTCGCGGACAGGCCCTGGGCATCACCTGGAGCCTTCCCAGCGAAAGGAAGATACTCTCCAAATCCTGGATGATGGACGAAATGAGCACGCTGATGGGCGGGCGAGTTGCCGAAGAGATGATTAACGGTGAGCCGGCATCGGGTGCATTGAACGATCTGGAGCGCCTCACCAATATCGCCTACAGCATGGTTCAGTACTATGGCATGAGCGACAAGGTGGGTCAGCTTTCCTTCTATGATTCCACCGGTGCACGCGGATACGAGATGACCAAACCGTATTCAGAGAAAACCGCCGAACTGATGGACAGCGAAGTTAAGTCGCTGGTTGCAGAGGTTCACAAGCGCACTCTCAAGATTCTGAGCGACCATCGCGAAGCCTTTGAGAAGGTGGCCGGATTGCTGCTGGAGAAGGAAGTTATCTTTGCAGACGATCTGGAAGCCATCCTGGGGCCTAAGGTAAAAGCATCCGAGGCATGAAAAGCGTAGTGGTCAGAACAATCTCCGGGGCGGTTTTCGTGGCCGTCATGCTGCTTTGTCTTCTGACCAGCAGTAAGTTATTCAGCCTGCTCATTGCCTTTATGGCCTTTGGAATGAGCTATGAATACCTTACCATGCCTTCCAAGGCAGGAATCAGCTTCAGCCCCGCCCAAGGCACAGTTTATTCCCTGGGCGGAGTTCTGTATATCCTGTGCGGCCTGGCTTTCATGATAGTGCTGGCTTTCAGAGGAGGAGAGTTTTCTGGCCTCATGCCGCTTTGTTTCTTCCTCATGATTTGGGCGTCGGATGTTGGTGCATATTGCGTAGGGAGCACCATAGGGCAGGTTTTGCACAGCCGAAAGATGGCCCCAAAGATATCTCCCAACAAGACCTGGGCAGGCTTCTTCGGGGGAATGGCTTTCTGTCTGGCAACTGCAGCCATCCTGCAGGCTACCGGCCTGTTGGAGATCCCAATGATTATGAGCATAATCCTGGGAGTGGTCGTTCATTGCACAGGAGTTATGGGCGACCTTCTGGAATCCGCATGGAAACGCCGTTTCGGAGTCAAAGACTCCGGGAACCTTATTCCAGGGCACGGCGGCTTGCTGGACCGTTTCGACAGTTCTCTTCTGGCTTTTCCTGCAGGCACACTGCTGCTTTTTCTTCTTAAACTGATCTGAGATGTTTAAACTGGACAAAAACTCATATGGCACCCTGGCTGTTGTATTCATCATTGCAGCCATCTTCATCTATGCAGTCCATCTCCTGGTTGGAACAGTGTGGTTGAAATGGGTTTTGACCTGCTTTGCCTGGTTGTTCTGCATCTGGCAGCTTTACTTCTTCCGAATTCCCAAACGCAATCCCGTAGGGAACGATAAAACCGTCACATCAGCAGCTGACGGAAAGGTGGTCATTGTGGATGAGTTCTACGAACATGAGTATCTGAAACGCCAGTGCAAGCGCGTGTGCGTCTATATGGATTTCTTCGACGTCCATGCCAATTACTGGCCGGTCAGCGGGGAAGTGGTGTATTACCGCTATCATCCCGGGAAGCATCTTCTTGCATTCAAGCCCAAGGCCTCTGAAGACAATGAGCACGCCAGCTCCTGCATACGCACGGAATCTGGCTCAGAGGTGTTTTTCAAGCAGCTTGCAGGCACCTTTGCACGCAGGATAGTGAATTACTCAAAACCCGGGTTGAAGGTCAAGGCAGGAGAGCAGTGCGGCATTATAAAATTCGGCTCCAGAATGGACCTTTTCCTGCCCCTGGATGCCGATATAAAAGTGAAAGTCGGAGACAAAGTGCTTGCCTGCGAGACTGTTATTGCTCAGATTCAATAAGTTCCAGCAGTTTATCCGGAGCTTCATCTTCAGGAATGTGCCTCAAAACGGGCACATTCTTTTTGTATATGCTCACCTTGCCGTTGCCTTCGCCCACATATCCCCAGTCGGCATCAGCCATCTCACCGGGGCCGTTGACTATGCACCCCATCACAGCAATCACCATTCCTTTCAGATGAGCTGTGCGGGCCTTTACCTTCTCGAAGGCATCCTGAAGATTGTACATTGTGCGTCCGCAACCGGGACAGGCAATATACTCCGGCTTATAGAAACGCCGGCGGGATGCCTGAAGAATCTCATCCGCAAGATAGGTGTCGAATTCTGCTCCAAGGCCAGTATTCAGCTCAAGGGAGTCCCTGCGATGCATAAGAAGGTCCGGGCCATAATCGCAGGCAGCAGCCAGGATGGTGCGCTCCCTGCCTGACGGCATGCTGATGGCCTTGCCTGAATAGCGTTCGGCGAGAAAGCATGCAACCGGTATTTCCGCAAGCGGATCTTCGGTCAGTGACACACGAATGGTATTGCCTATCCCTTGCTCTAGCAAGCTTGCTATTCCAACACAGGACTTTATGCGGCCGCTGTCCCCGTTACCAGCCTCAGTTACACCCAAATGCATGGGAAAAAGCACTCCGGCCTCCTGCATCATCTTATGGAGCAGCTGGTAAGCTTCCACCATCACTATTGTATTGCTGGACTTGAGTGAAACTACAACCTGATAGAAATCGTTATCCACGCACATCTGAAGCCACTCCATCGCGGCCTTTGCCATGGCCAGGGGAGTGTTGCCGTAAAGATCTGTAATATACTTGCCAAGGGACCCGTGATTAAGCCCGATGCGTATCGCGGTGCCATACTCCTTGCAGACAGCTATAAGCTCCGCAAAACGTTTCCTGGCTATCTCATGGTCAGGATGGAAATTTCCGGGATTGATACGGACTTTCTCAACCACCCTGGCAACTGCCAGTGCGGTTTCAGAAGAGAAATGGATATCCGCAACCAAAGGGGTGTCGATGCCTTCAGAACGCAGCCTGTCCTTAATCTCAGCGATGCAGGGCACGTCTTTCATGCCGGGGACCGTGATACGGATCAGTTCTGCACCTGCGGCAGCCATAGCCTTGCACTGCGATACGGTTGCATCCACATCATTCGTGTGGGTATTGCACATAGTCTGCACGACAATATGCCCGGGTTCGCCTATAACCAGGCTCTTACCTATCTTTACTTTCAGTGTTTCCATGTTCAAGTTCCCAACCATTGATTACGATATCCCTGGCCTGCCGCTTCAGGTCCTTCGAGGTGCGACCCGTACGCTTGGTAAGCTGATAATAGATTCCGAACATTACATTCACGTCCAGGGGATAAGCAAAACGGTAGTAATACTGATTATATATGCTCGGAGAAGAATCCGGCGTGTAGATACTGGACCATGAATAGCGCATCAGGGCATTTAAATGGAATTCCCAGGGACTGAAGATAAAACCAATCCCTACACCACCCTGAAGACCGTAATCCGGCCGACGGTCAGTATCCTTGAAAGCATTTTCGAGCCCCGGAGTCACTTTGGGGCCTGTTCGTGTAATGGTGCGCCGGTATCCGCCATAGAGGCCGGCATTGGCCATTATCTTGAAATGCAGGGCATCATAGTGGAAATGGGCCAGGAAAGGAACTTCTATAACATCCATCACCGCCTCGGTAGCACCTTCGATAGAGTATATTGTGCCGGTATCCTTGTTCTCCTTGAACTTGTATCCTTCTTTCCCGTATGCAATGCCGATCTGGTAGCCGAAGAACGGCATGTAGTCGAACATTTTAAGGTAGTGGGTATAGTTAAGCGAAACGTAGAAGGGATTGACGGTCCATTCCTGCTTGACCGGAGGATTGAACTGCATCTGAGACCAGGTCAGGCCGCAATTGATTCCTATAAGGTCGTAGTCGTTGATATCGGAGTATGTCTCGACAGTGACGGTAGTATCCTGAATATAACGCAAATTCCCTGAACTGGGCTGAGGCCCTTCAACGGCAAAAGTGCCGGCCTCCTGGGCGAACAGGCACAGACCGGAGAACAGCAGCGCAATCGTGAGGAGTACTTTTTTCTTCATCATTTAAACAATTCGGCAAGATCGATAGTCTGCTCGACTTCAGCGGATTTAATTATCTCCAGATACTCGCTCTCTCCGAATTTCACGAAACGGACAGGCTCCGGCTGACGGTGCTGGAGAAGGTCCCCGGTGTCGACTAGCGAGTTATCGTTTCCATCGTCTGCCACCCGTATTGAGTACTTTCCGGCCTTTAGATAGGGGAAATGCAGGACGCAGTCCTCGGTGATGATATAGGAACGTATCACATTGGCGCGCTTTTCATCCAGAAGGTCTACGATATACTTCCGGTCGACACCCACAAATCCGGCATCCAAAGAACTGAGCGACTCATCCGTAGGCAGCGCAACCTTCACTTCGGTGCTGTCGCACCAATAGCCATAAATGTCCTTGAAGGAACGGTGAGGCACCTTGAGGAAATACTCATACCCTGGCTGGAACTTGACCTTCGGACGTATGATGTAGCGCCGCAGGTTCAGGGAATCCATTTCTACGGTCACTGCACCCGTAAACTCTTTCTGTTTAGGGTTCAGGTACCTGAACTTTAGCGAATCGAAACTCTCATACACGATAGGGTACTTGAACTCCAGCACGAAACCATCCGTCTCTATCTTCTCGGGCTCTGCTTTCAGGGTATACACGCAGATTGTATCTTCGTGCTTCAGGTTCTTCCTGCGGCTCTTGGAGTAGTTCTTCTTGATCTCCGGATCCATCACCAGCCTGATATGCTCCAGTTCCGGTTTCATCAGCCCCAGGCTGTCTGTTTTCCTGTAGTTGACAAAGAGATGTATAGTGTCCGGTGCGGGGCGCCTGTCGTTCAGCCAGAGCTCCAGGCTATCCTGCTGTAAGTTAAACTGAGATATCACCCTGTCGGCCGGATAGCCTCCGAACCATAGGGAATCTATCCATGCATCGGGAGCCATGAAGGTGATATAGGCTGAGCGGGGAGAAGTGCGGACCTTGTTTACTATGTACTGCTTGCTCGGATGCTCGCGGAATACCTTCAGTTCGTACTGGCTCCGCCTTTCCTGGCAACCGAGGGTATCGGTCATATCGTATTTGAGCAGTTCGCGTAGGGTATCAACCACCTTCCATTCAGGCCGGATGAGAGAATCTATGAAAGCGATGCGGTCCATGTCGGGATTATAGATGTTGTCGCCGGAGGCATCACGCATCGCGTATATCCTGTACAGGGTGTCCTGGATGAAGGGCAAGACGAAATACCCCCAGTCGTCGGTCTTTCCGGCGGCATAGGGACGCTTGAGGAAGACTGCCGAGTCCGAATGGTCTTTATAGAGAAGGACGGTGGCGCCCTTTATCGGAGAGAGGGTGTTGCAGTCCAGCACCGTGCCGGTCACGAACATGGAATCAATCTGGTCTCCCGTAGAAAACACGTAAGTGAAACCGGGAAACTTGTTGCCTTCGTTATTGTCTGCCAACGCGCCATTCAGGTTAAGAGTATATGTTGTATTCGGCTCCAGCTTCCCTTCAAAAGTGATTTCCAGCTTCTTGCCGACTATCCTGGACTTTGGCCTCTTCTCCAGAGGAGGGGAGAGGAAGATGTCGGAGGCTGTCTTGATGACCACGTACTCGTTGAATTCAAAGAGTATCTTTCCCTTTTCCAAGGGGAAATTGGTGGCGCCCGGCAGAGGCTTTATATCCACGATGTAGGGGGGGATGGTGTCTTTATCACCACCCGAAGGTGCCTGTGTCGTATTGGCACACGAAGGCATGAACACCGGTATGAGCAGTGCCGACAAGGCTATTATGAGGGGAATGTATTTCTTCATTACATATCCGTTCTAACTACATCCTGCACTCCGTCAATCGACCTCAATCCACGGATCATCGCCTCGAGATTGTTCTTGTCGTGCACGAGCATATCAATGTATCCGTCCATTATGCCATCCTTGCCGCTCAGGTGTATCTCCCTGATGTTGATTTCCATGGTCAGGGAAACGAACTGACTGATTTTATTGAGCAGGCCTATCTTGTCGATGCCGCGGATAGACAGCCTCACGGGGAATTCCTCAAAATCGGAATCAAAACCATCTACGACCACAAAACGGGAACTGCCGTATTCCAAGGCAAGTTTCTCAACTTCAGGACAGGATTTTTTATGAACAATCACCGTGCCGTCTTCCGCACGGAATCCGATTACGGGATCTCCGGGTATCGGATTGCAGCAGGAGGCAATGACATATCCGCCGCGGCCGGAAGAAGGCCGGGCAGATGCGAAAGTCTCCCGGAACACCTCAGGGCCAAGCAGCCCCAGGGCAACGCGGAAATAAAGCTCGGAGGCATCATTCAGCATGGTCCGGCGGAGCATCTTCTTAAGATTCTCCCTGCTGCGTTCAACCCCCATGACGGTGAGCCTCTCTGAATAAATCTCCTTGCCCTTCTCTATCAGGGGCCGGCGCCCTTTGCGGAAATACTCAATCACAAGGTTGCGGGCGTGCCTTGTCTGGAGGAATTGAAGCCACTCGATTTTGGGATGGCCGCTTTCTGCTGTGATAATCTCCACCTGATCCCCGGCCTTGAGAACCTGGGACAGGGGAGCCAGCTTCATGTTGACCTTGGCAGCGATAGCCCTGTTTCCTATGTGGGTGTGGATGTTGTATGCGAAATCCAGAACCGTGGCCCCATACTGAATGGTGCGCTGCTCTCCCTTGGGTGTGAAAACCACTATATCGGTGGTTATCATATCCTTATGGATGATGTCCAGCAGCTCCAGCGCATTCACGTCCGAGCTCACCAGTATCTCCTGCACCTTCTTGAGCCACTTGTCCATCTCGCTGTCAATCTCGGAGATGTAGCCGTTATTCTTGTAGGACCAGTGTGCAGCAATACCCTTCTCTGCAATATCGTCCATCCTCCTGGAACGGATCTGCACCTCTACCCAGAAGCCGGAATGACTCATCAGGGTGCAATGCAGCGCCTCATAACCATTGCTTTTGGGCGACGTGATCCAGTCCCGGAAGCGGCTCTGCTGCGAGGTATACAGCCCTATCAGGATGGAATAAATAAGATATGCCTGCCTGCGTTCCGCTTCAGGGTTAGTGGACTGGTCGAACACAATGCGTACCGCATAAAGGTCGTATATCTGCTCGAAAGGCACTTTCTTGGTGCGCATCTTGAACCAGATTGAATATGGGGTCTTGATGCGCTTCTTGATATTGAAAGAGAGGTCCGCCTGCTTGAGTGCGGATTCTATGGGTCTGATGAACCCGTCTATTTCAGCATCACGCTCGGCAACATTCTGGCTGATGCGCTCGCATATCTCCTTATAGGCATCGGGCTCCTTGAATCTGAGCCAGATATTTTCCATCTCCGATTTCACCCCATAAAGGCCAAGCCTGTGTGCAAGCGGGATGAAGATGAACATGGTCTCACTGAGTATCTTGTCCCTCTTGTGCTCCGGCATGAACTCGATGGTGCGGCAGTTGTGAAGGCGGTCTGCAAGTTTGATCAGCACCACTCGGACATCGTCGTTAAGCGTGAGCAGGATTCTCTTAAGATTCTCTGCCTCAATACTTTCGGTCGAAGTCATGGGGCCCCGCTTGCGATCCTCATTGTCCAGAACAGTCTTGATCTTCGTAAGGCCGTCCACCAGCAGGGCTATATCGTCTCCGAACAGGTTGCGTATATCCTCAATTGTGTAATTGGTATCTTCCACGACATCGTGGAGCAAGGCCGCTGAAATGGACTTGTAGCCAAGCCCGATTTCATCTATCACTATCTCCGCGACCTGGATAGGATGGAGCATGTATGGCTCGCCCGAACGGCGACGGACATTCCTGTGAGCCTGATTCGCAAAGTCGAAGGCCTTCTTGACTATGGAAAGCTCCTCCTCATCGCGGCAACGCTCCGATGCAGATGCATAGAGCTTGTCCCATTCCTTTCGGATGAGATTATAATCCTTGATGGTGAATTTCGACAGGCTGCTCATCTCTTAATCAATTTATACTCATCGAGTTTATAATCGTCCACATGCTGCAGGGCATAAGTCAGCTGGGCGCCGTACATTATTATCTGGAAACTGTAATTCAGCCAAATCAGGAAGAGAGGTATAGCCGCGATCACACCGTAGACAGCATTCAAGCGGCTCACAAACATCTGGGTTTCCAGATAGAGGTACTGGAATGCACAGAAAACAGCTGAGATGAACAGCGACGACATCAGCGCATACCTGTATTTTACTTCGCAGGCGGGGATGTATTTGAAAGCGGCAGACAAGGTGAATACCACGACCGCATAGAACAGCAGCCAGCCGACGAAGCGCGAAAGGTGCTCGGCATTCAGCCCGATCAGCGAAACCGCATTGGAATAGAGGGCTATACCATAGCAGAAGATGATCACGATGAAGGGCAGCAGGAGAAGAAGGCCGATGTAGAAGCCAAAGCGCTTCCAGGTGGCGCGGGGAATCTTGCGTATGCCCCAC
>DGUE01000154.1 GCA_002393895.1 Bacteroidales bacterium UBA4318 | reverse complement strand
GAATAGAGGGGAGCCCGCATGTCGGTGTAGGAATCGACGATGTGAATGTCCCTGATCTGGGTTACTCCTTGGCTGACATTGACCCGTGCGCTGACTTTCGCATCGGCCCCGCATTTTTCTACCACCTCGACGTTGTCTACGTTCAGGGAAAAGAGCCCGTCTTTAATGCTTAGGTTATGTGCCGTGAGGGTGCTGATCCGTGCATCCAGGTTGTCGTAGTTGATGGATGTAGGGGTGCAGGGCTTGGGGGCATTCCTGAACTCGGACATCCTGAAACGTATGTTCTCTCCGTAAATGCGGGAAATGCTGACAGGCAGCCCGGCGGAGGTGCTGTCCTTGTCTTCTGCTCCCAGCACCCTGCTGATATTCATGAAGCCTGGGGCGTCCGGCTCCATGGCAAGGAAGAAATCAGCATCCCGCACTTCCACCCTGCTTAGGTGCAGGCCCTTGCGTTTGAGGAGCATGCCGGTGGAGACGTTGCCCCGGATTTCCCTGGCAAACAGGATGGTATCGCAAGTGGTGTTGCCTGTATTCTCGGGGTCTGTGTATGGATTGTTGTCCAGCAGCAGCACATCCCTGAGGGCGATTGTGCCGGGGGACTGGAAGTCGACGGACGAAAAATCCACCTTGCCTCCGATCTTGCCTGCGCTTCGCTCCAGGAATTCGCGGACGAGGCGGGATTGGACGGAGGGGGACTGCACAGCAACTGCAGCCGTTGCCAGCAACAGTACTATGAATCCGAAGATCCGGGCGGATATGTCACTATTCCTTTTCGTCAGTGTACAATTATACTAATCTACAAAAATAAGAAATAATGCTTAAATTTGCATGCTCAAAACAGGTGAAATGGACATTATTTTAGGAATTGAGTCCTCTTGCGACGATACTTCGGCGGCCGTTATCTCCGATGGATGGCTTCTTTCTAACGTGATCGCCAGCCAGGATGTGCACAAGGCTTATGGAGGCGTTGTGCCGGAACTGGCTTCCAGGGCGCACGAGCAGAATATAGTCCCGGTTGTCAGCGAAGCTTTGTCGCGCGCCGGCATTTCCGCTTCGGACCTTACTGCCATAGCATTCACACGTGGACCGGGCCTTCTCGGATCGCTGCTCGTAGGCACCTCTTTCGCAAAGGCTCTCGGCCTTGCTCTTGATATACCGATAGTTGAAGTAAACCATCTTCAGGGGCACATCCTTGCGGGGTTTGTCAAACAGAAAGATAAGCCCGTAGTGCAACCCTCCTTTCCTTACCTTTGCCTTCTGGTTTCCGGTGGCAATTCCCAGATCGTGAAGGTGAATTCTCCCCTGGACTTTGAGATTCTCGGGCAGACAATAGACGATGCTGTGGGCGAAGCTTTCGACAAGTGCTCCAAAATGATGGGGCTGGGATACCCTGGCGGGCCGGTAATCGACAGGCTGGCAAAACTGGGAGATCCGGAGCGTTTCAAGTTCGCGAAGCCGCATATTCCCGGGCTGGATTACAGCTTCAGCGGCATAAAGACTTCGCTGCTGTACTTCGTGCGGGACGAAATTGCCAAGGATCCCGATTTCATGGAAAAGAATAAAGAAGATATATGCGCTTCGTTCCAGAAGACACTCATCGACATCCTCCTGGATAAACTGATCAAGGCCTCGAAGCAGACCGGAATACGGGAGATAACCATAGGCGGCGGCGTGTCGGCGAACAGCGGGCTCCGCGACCGCATCGTGGCGGAAGGCCGCAAGCGTGGATGGAACACCTATCTTCCTGAGTTCAAGTTCACTACCGACAATGCTGCCATGATAGCCATCGCCGGGTATTATCATTATCTGGCGGGAGAGAGAACGGCGCTTGATGTGGCACCGGTTTCTAGGATATCAGATTTTTAGCTGCTGACTGCCCTGCGAGCAGGCCTGTTGCGAAAGCGCAGTGAAGGTTGTATCCGCCCGTATCGCAGTCGGCATCCAGCACTTCTCCGCAGAAGTACATGCCCTTTATCTTCCTGGATTCCAGGGTTTTGGCCACAACGTCGTCTGTGCTCACGCCTCCTGCCGTGACCACGGCGCGCTCGTAGCCGACGTATCCTTCTATGTCGAAAGTCCACTCTTTCAGGCATTTGGCTATGGTCGGGAGGTTAACCCAGAGTTTGGTTTCCGTGCGGCTCTTGCGCTCCAGTGTCATGATTCCGGGATTGGCAGCGACGAAACCCGGGATGAGTTCCCATGGCATCAGCTTTCCAAGCAGGATGCGGCATTTCTCCTTTTCACGGACTCCGCGGCTGCGGGGATCCTTATCTATCTGCATCCAGAGTTCCTTGACTCGGGCGGTGAGTTCGGGCAGCGGCACTCCGGCCTTGAGGTCCATGGAAAGTTTCACGCGGGAGCCGTTGATCAGGGCCTTGACTGCCTTTCGGCTGAGTTGGAAGCCGATGGGGCCCTCTATTCCGCCGTCTGTGAAGTCGATGTCGCCGAATTCGCTTCCGGCCTGCGTGCCTTCGATGAAGAGTTGCACGCCTATGTTTTTCAGCTGGACGCCTTTCAGCTTTTCGCCCAATTCGGTCAGCGGCGTGGCCCTGTCGATATGACGGTCAGCCTCGGGGGTGGTCAGTTTGTAGCCGCGGGGGACCAGGGCGGTAAGCGAAGGAAAGAGGGGGGTGATGGTATGGCCTGAAGCGGATGCGAAGCGGTAGCCGTCGCCTGTTGAACCCGTTCCGGGGTATGAAAGCCCGCCGGTGGCAATTATCAGGCACTGGCAGGTCCAGTTGCGACCGTCGGCCGTGGTGATGTTGAAAGGGTCGGTGGTTACGCTCGAAACCTCTGCATCACTTTCAATTTTGGCACCGACTCCGTGACAGGCACGGACCAGGGTGTCGATCACGTCGGTGGAGTGGTATGATGCCGGATAAGCCCTGTCGCCCCGCTCGATGACGGCTGGCATGCCTGCAGCTTCGAACCATTCCACCAGCTTTGCGGGAGTAAGGTTGAAAAATGCCGGCTTCAGGAAATTGGGATTTGTACGGATGTGCGGACTGAATTCATTCCAATCCTTGACATTCGTGAAATTGCAGCGCCCCTTGCCGGTAATCATTATCTTGCGCCCGGGACGTGGCATCTTTTCCAGCAGCGTTACCGATGCGTCGCTGCCGGCGGAAACCAGTGCCGAGGCAGCCCCGTATGCGGCCATCAGACCGGCTGCGCCTCCGCCTATGACTATGATATCAGACTTCATTGCACAAAAAAAGGGAAAGCTTAGCACATCGCACCGCTACAACCTCTGACCCTTGCTGCATTCCTGCCCTGGGGGAGTTGGGAGGGAGCTGGTCGTGTACGACTTTCCCGTCGGCAAATATAAGAAAACTTTCTTAAATACTGTCAAAGATAAGGGGAAGGATGTCGTCAACTTTGTTGAACTTCCATATTTGTCCGTCTCCGATCATTATTACGGACATGGGCTTTCCCCCCTTCAGCTGATACTGGGCCATCACCTGCCGGCAGGCTCCGCAGGGAGTTGCCGGGGCCTTTGCGAGGCGGCCCATAACTCCTCCGGCAATTGCCAGCGAAACCATTGCCTTGTCCGGATATGTGGCTCCCGCATGGAACATTGCGGTGCGTTCTGCACAGAGCCCGGAAGGGAATGCGGCATTCTCCTGATTGGCTCCCTGGACGATGGCGCCGTTGCTAAGCCTCACGGCCGCACCCACATTGAAGTGGGAATATGGAGCGTAAGAACCCTTCATGGCATCTATTGCCGCTTCGGCAAGTTCGCGGTCTTCTTTGCCCAGTTCTTCCAGCGAAGTGTATTCGTGGAACTTGATATTGATTTGTTTGTCGGTCATAATTCAGCGTTACAACTTTCAAATATACAAAAATATTGCGAGAATAATGCTAAATTTGCACGATATGAAGATATGCGTAGGACTGTCCGGCGGAGTAGACTCCAGCGTCGCCGCCCTGTTGCTGAAGCGGCAGGGATACGACATTTTTGCCATGTTCATGCAGAACTGGCATGATGCCGATGCCACCTTGCATGGGGATTGTGAGTGGGAGGAGGATAAGTTCGTGGCCGAAATGGTGGCCCGCAAACTGGAGATTCCCTTTTACTTCGTAGACCTGAGCAAAAGCTACCGCCAGCGTGTGGTAGACTATATGTTCGATGAGTATTCCAAAGGCCGTACTCCTAATCCGGACGTGCTGTGCAACAGGGAGATAAAGTTCGATGCCTTCCTGAAAGTCGCGCAGAAGATGGGCGCGGATATGGTTGCGACAGGGCATTATTGCCGGAAGGAGGCGATTGAGAATGGATTTCGCATCCTGGAAGGCGTGGACCCCGGCAAGGACCAGAGTTATTTCCTCTGCCAGCTAAGCCAGGAGCAGCTTTCCAAGGCAATCTTCCCCATCGGCGGCATGCTGAAGAGCGAGGTTCGTGCTTTGGCAAAGGAGGCGGATCTGCCTTCGGCCGACAAGAAAGATTCCCAGGGCATATGCTTTGTCGGAAAGGTGGATCTTCCCACTTTTCTGCAGCAGAAGCTGAAATCCGTCGAGGGAGATGTGGTGGAGGTATTCCCCGCTTTCTATGAGTCGGATCCCCTCTATCAGCGCCAGCGGCAGATAGTCGCCGGCCTGCTGAAAGATGGCTTTGAAGGCCCCCTGCCGATGATTTCCCATTATATCTCGGAGGATAAGGCTACACCCGTGGAGGATTCGCATCCTTTCGACATGACCAAGATTGAGTCCTGCCCGGAGGAAGACCTGCGCACCCTGGCCACCCCTCTGAACTACAACTCCATCCGCTTCGAGACCGAAACCTACCGTTCCGGCAAAAAGCACGTGAAGAAAACCCGCTGGAAGGAGAATCCTTTCGGGAAGATAGTGGGGCGGCACGAGGGCGCACAGTTCTATACCATAGGCCAGCGAAAGGGCCTGGACATAGGGGGACACAAGGAGTCAATCTTCGTGATATCCACCGACATAGACAGGAATATCATTTATGTGGGCGAAGGCCATACCCACCCAGGTCTTTCCAGGCTGTGCCTGCGCATTGCCCCGGATGAGCTTCATTGGATCAGGCCGGACCTGGAGATGGCCGTAGGGGAGTCCCGTCGTTACCGCGTTCGCATCCGCTACCGCCAGCCTCTGCAGGACGCGACCCTGCTGCGAAGGAATGACGGTCTGTATATTATGTTCGATGCCGCACAGCGAGGCATTACCGCAGGCCAGTTTGCCGTGTGGTATGCCCCTGACGGCGAAATGATAGGAAGTGGAGTGATATGAAAGAGTTTGAAATCAGTTGCCCCCTGACGCGGGAACCGCGTCTGAAGGAGATAGAAGCCAAAGCCGGAGGGCTGCAATGGGTGGCCGTCAAGCGTTCAATCGACGCCCGCAAGGAGCCTGTTTGGCGCTACCGCTACGAAGCCTATGCCCCCGGGGAATATCAGCCTTATCAACTTGCTGAATATAAGGACGTCTCAGCGGCAGAGCCCGTGATTGTCGTGGGTGCCGGCCCCGCCGGAATGTTTGCTTCGCTGAAGCTTCTGATGCTGGGCCTTAAGCCTGTGATCCTGGAACGTGGGAAAGATGTCCATGCCCGAAAGTTCGACATGGCTAAACTCTCTCAGACCGGGCTCGTGAATCCGGATTCCAACTATTGTTATGGCGAAGGTGGAGCAGGCGCTTTTTCGGACGGGAAGCTTTACACCCGTTCCTCCAAACGTGGAGACATACGTGAGGTGCTGCAGCAACTGGTGGATTTCGGAGCTTCGAAAGACATCCTCATAGATGCTCATCCTCACATAGGATCCGATAAACTGCCGCTTGTGGTAGAGAACATCCGTAAGTGCATTCTCGCTCACGGAGGAGAATATCACTTCGATTCGCGGGTGGTTTCCATTGAAGGTGAAAGCGGTGCGTTCAGGGTCGGCACAGCCGATGGCTCAGTCTACTCCGGTAAGGCTGTAATCCTGGCTACAGGCCACTCTGCCCGCGATGTTTATGAGATGCTTGCGGCTCGGGGAGCTGCCCTGGAAGCCAAGGGTTTTGCGATGGGAGTGCGGGTTGAGCATCCTCAGGAAAAGATAAACTGGTCGCAGTATCACGGCACATGGAAGCCTGGTGTTCCCGCTGCCGAATATTCTTTTGTGGAGCAGCAGGATGGCCGCGGAGTCTTCTCTTTCTGCATGTGCCCCGGAGGTATCCTGGTGCCATCTTCCACCGAGCCCGGCACTGTCGTGCTCAATGGCATGAGCAACTCTGCCCGCAGCGGCAAGTTCGCTAATGCCGGGGTCGTGGTGCAGATTGAGCCGGAAGATGTTCCCGGAGATTCGGCTTTCCGCCTGATGGATTTCCAGCACTCTGTGGAAAAGAAGATGTATGACTTCTGTGCTGCCAACGGTGCTGAGAATCCTATGGCCTCCCCAGCGCAGCGCATGGAGGATTTCTGCCTCGGCAAGATCAGCAAGAAGATGCCGGAAACCACATATCATCCCGGCGTGGTGTCCGCTCCGCTCCATGAGTTGCTTCCGCCGATGATTGCGGACCGTCTGCGCAAGGTTTTTCCGAGGGTCAAGATACGTAATTATTATACGAATGCCGCCCTGCTCCTAGGCGTCGAGTCCAGGACTTCTTCCCCCGTCCGCATCCCCCGCGACCCCGAAACCCTTGAATATGTTTCCATGCCCGGGGTCTACCCTTGCGGAGAGGGCGCGGGCTATTCCGGAGGCATTGTCTCATCGGCCATAGATGGCATTCGCTGTGCGGAGGCAGTTGCAAATGGCAGATAATTACCTGGAAAACAAGATGGCTGAGTTCCGTGAAGGCAGGACGGTGGTTCGCCGCCCGTCGGCTTCGCTGGAATCATTGCTGAATGCTGTGGCTGGTTCCGGAAGGGTAACCCCTCCTCAAGCCGACCACTTCGTGGCCCCTCCCGTCTCCGACGGGCCCCTCCCTCTACATCCGAGGGCGGATATGGCGTCCGGAGGGGAGACCCTTCCGGAACATCTAACAGGGGGTTCCACCCCCTCAAACACCCCCGCGGCTCCCGGCCTACCGACATCGCCTGACGGCTCCGTCCCGGCCTCCGCCGTGCGTCCTGAGGACCGCAGAGAGCCCATTATGCCAGCACAAGTGCAGGCGGTGCTGCGGGCGGGAACCATAATAAAAGAATCCGAATCTTTTAGGTACGAGACGGACGAGAAGGAGGGGATGATACGGGTGCTGGGGCCTACGTCTCCGAGGCGGTACCTGCTGGAGGCGGGCGAAGTGATTATGGCGATGCGGCTGAAAGCAACCGAACTGCACCTGCAATGCGCTGTGGAATACCGTCCGGAATCGACAACTCCGGCAAACCCTTTGATTGCAACACTTAAATTATATAAATAACCAATTTCTGTAATGGACAAACGAATTGCTTTGAATCCCAACGAGGTGGTTTCATTTCTGGAAAAGTCTCCGGAGACCTTCACCCGTGAGGATATGCTCAATTTTATCTGCGAAAAGAATATACGCATGATAGACTTCATGTATCCGGCAGAAGACGGACGCGTGAAGACGCTCAATTTTACTATCAATAACCTTGAATACGCCGAAACCATCCTTACGGAAGGGGAGCGTGTGGACGGATCCAGTCTTTTCCCTTCTTTCATAGAGGCAGGGAACAGCGACCTGTATGTGATTCCGCGCTATCGCACCGCATTTGTGGATCCCTTCAACGAAATACCGACCCTGTGCTTCCTGTGCAGTTTCTTCAATAAGGACGGTGAGCCCTTCGACTGCGCTCCCCATGCTACGCTGATGAGGGCCGAGAAGGCATTCGAAGAGTCTACAGGCATGCAGTTCGAGGCAATGGGTGAACTCGAGTACTATGTGATATGCAACGAAGATCCGCTTTTCCCTGCAACCGACCAGAAGGGGTATCACGAGAGCGAACCCTTTGCGAAGTTGAACGACTTCCGCCGGGACTGCATGGACCATGTGGCAAAGACAGGCGGCCAGATAAAGTACGGGCACAGCGAAGTGGGGAACTTTACCCTGGACGGGAAGGTGTATGAGCAGAACGAGATAGAATTCCTGCCGAATCCTGTAGTGACAGCCGCAGACCAGCTGCTCCTTGCCAAATGGGTTATCCGTAACCTTGCATTCAAGTACGGGCTGGACGTGAGTTTCGCCCCGAAAATAACCACCGGCAAGGCGGGTTCGGGAATGCATATCCACATGAGGCTGATGAAGGATGGCCGCAATGCTACGCTTGGGGCGGATGGACGCCTTTCCGAAGAGGCCAGGCGCGCTATCGCGGGTCTTATGGAGATGGCCCCTTCCATTACTGCGTTCGGCAACAAGAATCCCACATCCTACTTCCGCCTCGTGCCTCATCAGGAAGCGCCTACGAATGTTTGCTGGGGGGATTGCAACCGTTCCGCACTGGTGCGTGTGCCCCTGGGCTGGAGTTCCGGCACGGATATGTGCTCCAAGGCTAATCCTGTTGAGCAGCCTGCCGACCATGATACTACTGCCAAACAGACCTTCGAGATGCGCAGCCCCGACTGCTCTGCGGATATTTATCAGTTGATGGCCGGCCTGTGCGTTGCCGCCAGGAAGGGGCTTGAAATGCCCCGCGAGAAGGCTCTTCGCATAGCAGAGGAGAAGTATGTAGATATGGACATCCACAAGAGCGAGAATGCGGCCCGTCTCGCAACGCTGGAGCAGCTGCCGACCTGTTGTATGGAGAGTGCAGACTGCCTTGAGAAGATGCGTTCGGTTTATGAAGAGGCGGACGTGTTCCGTCCCCGCATGATCGACGGTATCCTGAAGGCCCTGCGTTCATACAATGACGCATCGCTTCACCACGATGCACGCAACGACACAAAACTTATGCGTCGCCTAGTTGCCCAGTATTTCTATTGCGGGTAGGGCTGATTCTGCCCCTAGCGAATCGCCTTTTCCTCCATGGGCCAGCCTGTGAGGGAGGATACGTAGGGGATGAAGTTGTGTGCTATTTTCAGTTGGGCGGGGTAAGCAGGATGACCTGCGGACCCCGTTTCCGTTACAAGGAACGCCTTGCGGAAGATTCCTGTGCAGGCAACGTTTTTCATGCCGGCCTGCTCCACAGCTGTCTGCACATATTCGAAGACTTCTATTCTCGGTGCTGCGCAGAGGATAGGATGGTCTTCTCCATAGAAGGCTTTGATCTCCTTGAGAAGCTTTATGTAATCTTCCGTGAAAGCACGTTTTGAAGGCTGACGCTGGCGGGAGAAGTCGTTTTCTCCCAAGTATATGACCGTAATCGCCGGTTTTACCTGGAATGCGGATGGTTGCCATTTGGGACTGTCGGCATCTTTCTGGTCGGAGGAATCGAAAATGCGAAGATAACGGTCTACCATGGTGTAGCCGCGTCCGCCGTCGTTGTAATTGCGATTCACCCCCTGGCCTGAATGGGCTGCAACCAGGATGTCGGCATCGAAATACCTGCCCAGGATTGCTGCATGGGTGTGGTTCTGGTTTTCATCTTCCGGACGGAAAGGGTCGGAAGGCTTACTGTTCTCTGCACCGTAACCGCAGGTGAAGGAATCGCCGATAAACTCGATTACACGGTTCTTTACCGGGGCGGCCTGAAGGAGTTTTTCGGCTTTGAAGCCGTGGATGGTAACGCGGCCCTGGCTGGCCTCGGTGCGTTTCTGGAGTATTATGGTATGCTGCCTGGGAGCCTTTTTGCCGTATCTTGCCTTAAGGATGTCGGCGTCGCAGAGCACCAGGGTGGTGTCCCCCTTGGCTGTGATTATCCGGTCGGCGTCTTTCGAGAATGGGCCGTCCAGCCATACGTTGAACCAATCTCTTCCGCTGTCGGAAAGATTGACAGATAGGTAATCGCCTTCAAAGGCGATGCGGATGTATGAGCCGGTCCAGTCGAAAGAAACGTCATTCCCCTCGGTGAATGTGCGTGCAACATAGGTGATGCGGCTGTCGTTCGCGGGAAAATCGTTGATTTTTGGCGCTGCCGAGACATTCGCACAGAGCAGAATGGCCAATACAGAACAATAAATACTTCTCATCATGATGCAAATGTAGTTATTTATTGCGAAAAAGGCAGCCGTCCGGCCGCCTTTCGAGCCACTTGGCAGATTTGAACTCCCGACCTGCGCGTTACGAATGCGCTGCTCTACCGCTGAGCTAAAGTGGCATACCGTCCACTGGGAACGGGGATGCAAATATAGTTATTTTTTGCGATTCTCAAACTTGCCCGCCAGATTAACCAGCACGGAACCAAGTATTCCGGCACACAGCGAGCCCATCAGGACTGCAATCTTGCCCATATCCCGCATTTCATGCGCAGTACTCAGGCCGTCAAAGGACAGGGTGTCCACAAAGATCGACATCGTGAATCCTATTCCTCCGAGGCAGGCAACTGCAAAGAACATAGGCCATGTGGCCTTGGCAGGCATCTCGCCGACCTTGCACTTGATGGCGATCCAGCTGAAAAGGGTGATCCCTATGGGCTTGCCGAGCACGAGCCCAAGGAACACACCCATGCTCACACTGCCCAGGAGCGCATCGTAGTTAAACACGTTGAAGTAGCTTGGATCCGCTATTTCCACACCGGCATTCGCCAGGGCGAACAGAGGCATTATGAGGAAATTGACCCAGGGGGACAAGGCAACTTCGAGACGGTAAGTCATATCCATCGAGCCCTTGCCTATCTTGCCCAGTTTCTTGAGGCAGTGGCGCTGGGGGCCGTTGGGGAATGCATTGGAAGGCACGTCGGAGAACTCGTTGAAGCGCCTGGTATACTTGAGCCACCTGTGCTGGAACTGCGACTTGTTGTAGCGCGGAGTGGAAGGGATCAGGAATGCCATCACGACCCCGGACATGGTTGCATGGATGCCGGAATAGTAGAAGAGCACCCAGACCACCAATGCCAGCATCAGATAGGGGAATACACTCTTTTCTCCCAGTTTTTTGAGAAGGAAGATGAACAGGATGACAAGCAGCGCAATGCCAAGAAGGTTCATGCGTATGGCACCTCCGTAGAACAGTGCAACCACCAGGATGGCAATCAGGTCGTCCGCGATGGCGAGGGCAGTGAGGAACACCTTGAGCGATACGGGAACCTTGTCCCCGAGGACTGACAGTATGCAGACTGCGAATGCTATATCCGTTGCCGTCGGGATTCCCCATCCTGAGGCCGCCAATGTGCCCTGGTTTACGAGGGTGTATATGGCTGCGGGGGCAACCACACCGCCGAATGCAGCTATCACAGGCAGCAGGGCTTTCTTGGGGGAGGACAACTCGCCATACGCGATTTCCCGCCTGATTTCAAGGCCTACGGTGAAGAAAAAGACCATCATCAACACATCGTTGATGAGCTTTTCTACAGTCATATCCCTTGGAATGTAGACGTTCAGCGCTCCGTCCGGGCTGGCTACATGAAGGGTGAAGGCGGTGTTCAGAAAATCGTTATAAAAAACCTTTGTGAAAGGGAGGTTTGCAAGAAGCATTGCAACGACAACACAGACCAGCAGAATGACTCCCTGGGCCCAGGGCTGCTTGCTGAATCGTTTGCTTCTTATGTCAAAGTTGCGTATACCTTTGTTCCAGGTATAGATTGGTATGAGTCTCACGACTGATGGGGTTTAAAATAGTTTTCCGTTATTGAATTTGTTCTTCAAACTTTCAAGTTCGTCTGCAGTTGCAGGGCGCTTCCCGGCGGAATCCCGTTCGGACCTGAACTGCTTTTCCAGTTTTGCGAACTGGGCTTTGGTATCCAGGGTGAAACTGGCATCCTGTATCCATGCATAATATGCAGGTTCGGTTTTCCATACCTCGCGGGCAGTCTTGCCTTTGTGCTTGCCGAAGTTTATGTATACCTCGCCGTCATCCCCGAGGATCAGGTGTCCGGAGAAGTCGACATACTTCCTGCCCACAAATGCGGAGAGGGACTGTATGTCGTTCTTAAGCACCTGTTCGTGGTATTTGTCGGGCTCCTTGTAGCGGTCCAGCTGGGCTTTGAGCACTTCGAAAGTGGCGAGGGTATCGGCTTCCGCGGCATGGGCATTTTCGAAGTCCTCACCGCCGCAGTAGAAACGGTATGCAGCACGCAGATTCCTGGGCTCCATTGAATGGTAGATATTCTGCACATCCACCATGAGAGGCTCATGAAGATTGATACCTTCCACCTTGGTGAGCAGTTCCTGAGCTTCTGCCTTCTTCTCCGCGCCTGCGGACACGGAAGAGATACGCATTCGGCAGTACTTTTTCACACGCTCGAATTCTTCTGCCAGCATGGGGAGGTCGAACTTTGCGGAGTTGAATCCTGCAAGGTCGCTGCCTTCCAGCCAGGTGGCGATCTCACCGGCGACCTTTATGAACAAAGGGCAGTCCTTAAGGTCTTCATCGTGAACTCCGTTCACTTTGGATGCGTCTTCGCTGATATGGCGCTGGCAGTTGTTCTCATAGTCCCAGGGGCGGATTTTCCATGTCTTGACCACCGGCTCAGGATTGCCGGGAAACACTTTGACAAAGCTGAGTTCGATGATGGAATCCGCGGGAATGCTCAGGCCCGTGCTCTCTATGTCGAAGAAAATCAAGGGCCGTGTAAGATTCAGATCCATAGTGACTTGCTTTAGGAAACCATGATCGGCATCAGGATGCCGCAGATCTTTTCGCTCTCGGCTTCTTCTTCAGAAGGAACTATGAGCGCTGCCCTGCGGGCGTCGGCGAACTTGAGCACAACAGTTTCGCAGCTCATATTGCCAAGTATCTCGATGAGGAAGGAAGATTTGAATCCGATGACGAGATCTGCACCGCTGTAATCGCACTCGAGCTTTTCGTAGGCTTCGGTTGCAAAGCCGAGATCCTGAGCGGTGATCTCCAACTGGCCGGGCTTGAGCTCGAACTTGATGTGGTTCGAAGCTTTGTTGGCACATACGGCAACGCGGCGCACGGTGTTCAGGAGCTGAGCCCTGTCGATGCGGAGCACATTGGCGTTATTCTGGGGGATGACATCGCGATAGCGGGGATATTTGCCGACCACCAGGCGGCAGACCATCAAGGTCTCTCCGAAGGTGAACACTGCGGTGGCATTGTCGAAGCATACGGTGACGTCTCCGGCTTCCTTGTCCACGATTGCCTTCAGCACGCCGGCGGGCTTCTTGTGAAGGATGAAGGATGCAACTGAATCTGACTTGACCTCGTTGGTGGTGTAGCAGATGAGTTTGTGGGAGTCGGAGGCCACGAGAGTGGTTGCTTCAGGGGTAATATCGAAGAAAATGCCGTTCATGGCAGGGCGCATCTCGTCGTCTGCTGTTGCATAAATGGTGCTGCTGATGCCATCTACAAGGTTTGAAGCGGGGAGTGTGATGGTGATGGCTTCCGCTCCGGCTCCCTTGATTTCGGGGAAGTCTTCGGCCGGGAAGAAGGGAAGGGCGGAATTACCGTTGGACCATACGCATTCGAAAGATGAGTCCGAAGTAGTGTGGATGTTCACGGGCTGGTCCGGAAGTGCCTTGAAGAGGTCTATCATCTGGCGTGCAGGCACAGCTATGCTGCCTTCTTCTTTCACATTGTCTACGGGGACGATTGTGCGGAGGGTGAGCTCCTGGTCGGAAGCGGTGATCTCGAGTTTGCCCCCTTTCACAACAAAAAGGAAGTTCTCCAGGATGGTCAGGGTTGTCTTTGCGGGGATGGCTTTGGAAACATCCACCAGGGCTTTGAGCAGTTCTGCACTAGAAACGTTGAATTCCATATCTCTTCTTTATTTTATTTCGTACGTAGCGCCCTCGCGCGAGGGTAACCGCAAATATAAGAATTAATGGCGAATAATTTGGCATATCTTTTGATTTTTTAAGATTCCGTCCAAAGACAATAAAAACAAAATGATATGAACAAGAATATGCTAACAGTTATCGCATCCGTGCTTTTAAGCGGTCTTACCGCATTCGGCGTCGTCAAAGCCAATCAACCAGAAACCCAGACAGACAATACCCAGACGTCTTACTCCATAGACGGATCCGCATACCGGACTGTCAATCTGTCACAAGACAAGTACCCCGATTTTACATATGCCGCCGAATCCGCGGTGGATGCGGTGGTGTTCGTCAAGGTGACTGTCAAGACCACCCAGCAGTATTATAATTTCGATCCGTTCAGCTTCTTCTTTGGGAATCCCGGAGAACCCCAGTCCCGCGAGCGTGTGCAGCAGGGCAGCGGTTCCGGCGTAATTATCCGTGAAGATGGCTATATCGTTACCAACAATCACGTAGTGCAGGGTGCTACCGAAATCGAAGTCACTCTCAACAACAACAAGACCTACAAGGCCAGTGTCATCGGCACCGACCCTGCCACCGATGTGGCTCTCATCAAGATAGATGCAAACGGGCTTCCCATCGTGCCTATCGGCGATTCCGACAATCTTCGCCTGGGAGAATGGGTGCTTGCCATCGGATCCCCGCTTGGAGAGGAACTGCGCGGCACCATCACTGCCGGTATCGTGAGTGCAAAGGGCCGTTCGATGCCCAACCCCAACCGCGAATTCAAGATTGAATCCTTCATCCAGACCGATGCTGCCGTCAATCCCGGCAACTCGGGCGGCGCTCTTGTGAACAAGGCTGGCGAACTGGTTGGCATCAACACTGCAATCGTGAGCCAGACCGGTGCCTTCTCGGGTTATTCCTTTGCTGTCCCTTCCAACATCGTCAAGAAGATTGTGGGCGATCTCATCGACTTCGGTTCCGTGAAGCG
>DGUE01000040.1 GCA_002393895.1 Bacteroidales bacterium UBA4318 | reverse complement strand
TGAGAGGGTGGTGGTGAGAAAGTAAACTACTCTTTCAGATCTCACGGCTCACTGTACCTGTACTGACCCCTAGTATTTCTAACTTTAAGTGAGTTTTCTGAACTGGCCACATCTACTTTCTCCCGAAAAAATTCCCAACTTTTTCCCGAAAATTATTTCTACTTTTTACCGAATTGATTATCCCTGCCTCAGGAAATACTTGATATGGAAGGATATAAGCATAGAATCGCAGATGCCCTGATGGGAAAGGTTGCACATTATCGCGACGTTACGAATCTCGAATGCGATGCGGTAGTCCACCTGCGAGACGGCAACTATGGCCTTGTTGAGATTAAAATCGGCGGTGACAACCTCATCGATGAGGGCGCAGATTCACTTAAGAAGCTCCGCGACAAGATTGACACCACCAAAATGAAGAAACCTTCCTTCCTGATGGTGCTTATCGGCATCGGTGAACTTGCTTACCGTCGCGACGACGGTGTATATGTGGTTCCGCTTGGTTGCCTGAAGGATTAACCTGTCTTCTTTCTATCGTTGGTGCCGGAACACCGCACTTTGCGGCAAGGGTATTCCTGCTGAGTCCCTTTTCGAGACGCCTGGCCTTGCAGTTTTGTGCAAGGCGTGTCATCAGCAATGCTGCTCTATTGTAGAAGATACTGCCGGACCAGTTCCTCCTTTTTTTTCTCAGGCATCCCGTTGAATCCTGCATCGATGATTTCCTGATAAAGGCTCTTCTTAGGGGTAACCACGTACTTGGCCGCCCGGCCATCAACTGTGGCCAGAATGTGAATATTACCGGAACTGGTACGCTCAAAATGTATATTCTCCACTTTGACACCATCAGCGGCCACGAAAGAATATGATTTCCCAACCGGCACCTCAATCTCCAATCCAGGATTGAGTTCCGACAGTCGTCCGGCAATGAGTTCTCTATGGAAAGCGTCCACACCGTTGCGGTGTGCGGCCTCCATAAAGACAGAAATGCCCTTCCTAACTTCCCGGATAATGCCGGCGGGATCCTTTACGGCATTATTCTTCCCGAGCGTGAGAAGATCCTCTTCAGTTATCCCGGTCACCTTACCTGCGATTGGCATGCAATGCACCGTCTCAGGCTCACGCCCGTCAGTTGCAATTATGAACGTCAAATCGTACGCCGGTGAAAGGTGCCATTCTCCGTCATGGTCCATAAGGAAGGAGAAGTTCTTCTCATGGTCGTCCGTGTTGTTTGCGAGAACGTTGAACGCCGCCCTGCGGAACAGTTCATCTATCTCGGACTTCGGGATGGAAAGTTCCCGCGCCGTTCGGAACATTTCTTCGTAACTGTGGGCGGAAGGATCGACTGCCGCAAGGGTCTGAGTGAATAATTTCCGGCCGGAGACGCGATCGAAGCGGCGAGTCAGGAAATGACGCACTCCCTCTACCTCTACAAGCCGGCAGGGCATCATTGTTATGCCGGCGGCAGTCGCCATCTCGTAATAGGTCATTTCAGTTTCCGACAACGCGTGTTCAGGCGTGTTGAACTTGATGATGCAATGCTCATAGGATGGATCCGCCGTAGTCTGACCGCTGTGATAGGAACCGTCAGGAGCGATGGATACTATCGCCTTCATCTGACGTCCTCCTGCAGATGTTCCGATAGCCATAAGGGCTTTTCGCGTCAGATGCTCCCCCGCTTCTATTTGTGCGCCTGAGAGTCTCTGCTCAACGTTCTTCGCCAGTTCATACAGCGCATCTATCCGGATGGTCTGGGCATCATGGAATCCGCTTTCAATAACAGGGGCGAACTCCAGGGCTCCGATTGCGCGGCGGCCAATGAACGACAGTTTTGTCAACGGAGTCTTATCCTTCTCATGAAGCCCCTCCTCTGCAAACCATTGATCAAAAAGGGCATTCCCCCACCGGTCGGGGAGAGAGTCCGCAAGGAAGGGAGGAAGGCCTTGGTAAATCCTGGGCTCCCGAAATCCGGTGATGCCGATGGCAGGGGACTGCATTGCCTTAGGAAACGAGATGGGAGCCAAATCGTATCTGCCCGAGAAATATTCAGGAGAGAACCAAAAAGTACTTACCTGCGTCCGAGGATTCCACGAAAGAGTACCGACAGGCTCGCCCCAAAGGGAAACCACAATCATCTGGTTATCACTTCTATTCCTTGTTGCCATGTCTTACGCGTTTTCTGTCGGTGAGTTTTGAATATGGAGACTCCGGAACATCGGGAATCAAAGAGTCGAAATTCTCAATGAGTCCTGTATAGCGAAGCAAGGTGAGAAGAGTCAATGCTGATACGTTCCGGGCAGCTCCTGTCTCGAACTTATGTATCGTCATCCTGGACACTCCAGCCTTTTCCGAGAGTTCCGCCTGTGTCATTCCAAGGGCAATACGATATCGGCGAAACCGCTCGCCCATCATCTGCAGTATCTCACTGTCCGAATATCTCTTAATCATGAGTACATTTTTCTGCAAATATAGTAAAGTTTACATTAAATCAAAAAATATGATATAAAGTAAAGTAAACTTTACGCTTCCACCATCACCTCCAGAAGGACGGCGTCGGAAGAGCGCGGTGCGAGGATGAATGATGCGGTTTCGGCCGGAATAAGCACGGTTTCGCCTTCGGTGGCGGCAAGGAGTCGTTCGCTGTCTGGGCTGACTTCGGGAGTTGTCTGAACCTCGAAAGAACCCTTTATGGAAGTGTAAGCTATGCAGGTGTCGGATTCAGCATTGCCTATGCTGAGCGGTTGTTTCAGATCCACTTTGCTTACGGTGAAGTGCGGAAGTTGCAGCAGAGTTTCTATACCTGGCACGCTGGCGGAAGGGCGGTTGCCAGCGTTGCCCGATAGCAGGCGCTCCGGATACTGCTCGTATTTAATGAAATCCAGCGCATCTATTATATTCAGCGTCTCGTCGAATTCCTCTCCCACATCATTTCCCCAATCACAGAGGCAGAAATCCAGTGCGGAAGATTCGCTGACCTCGACTATAGTCATGGGACCGAAGGCGCAGTGCGGAGTGCCTGCAGGAATATAGAAAAACTGCCCTGCGCGGGGTTCGAGGGTGTTGAGAAGCTTCACAGGATTTCCTTCCAGGCACTCGGCATAGAGTTCGGAAGCGTCGGTATCGCGGCGGAAACCTATCAGCAGGCGCGAGCCCTTATCTGCCGAAACCACATACCAGAGTTTTTCCTTGCCCAGATGGTCGTAGCGGTCGCGCGCGGTCTCATCTTCCGGACTGACGCGGAGCGGCATCCTGCCCTTCACGTTCAGCCTGCGTATCTGGAAGGGAAACTGCACCCCGAAGGCGTCAAAAACGTGTTCTCCCGTCACACGGTCGAGATAAGTCTCCATCAACTCTCCCAGGGTGCTGCCGGAGAGCCAGCCGTCGTGCACGAAAGTGTCGCGGTAGCCAAGATCCGCGAGGCGGAACTCCTCGCTCCCCCAGGGATAAGTGTCTTCGATGCATGTGAGCCTGAACGGGTAGAGTTTCTTTTCTTCCATATTTTTCCTATATTTACAAACGCGAAGTTAATGAATTTTAAGATATGAAAGGCATTTATATATTTCTGGCCGATGGTTTCGAGGATGTCGAGGCCCTTGGCACCAACGACGTGCTGAGGCGCGCAGGGCTGCATTCCAAACTGGTAGGCATAGGCGAAGATCCGTTCGCCCAGAGTTCCCACGGGGTGATGGTTGGGGTGGATGAGAATCTCCCCTTTATGGATATAGACCACTCCGGCACCACGGAAAAGGACGTGCTCATCTTTCCGGGCGGAATGCCTGGCAGCAAGAGCCTGGCAGCCTGCAAGCCCCTGATAAAACTGATGCAGGAGCACTACGATGCCGGCGGCACCGTGGCAGCCATCTGCGCAGCTCCCGGCCTGGTACTCAGCCAGTTGAAGGGGATTTCCGGAGCCACCGTCACCTGCTTCGACGGCTTCGAAGGATATCTGGAGAAGGCCGGGGCACGCTTCGAACCCCGTCCCGCCATCTGCTCCGGCCGCATCATCACCGGCCGAAGCGCCGGGCACGCCCTATCCTTCGGCCTGGAAATTGTAGGGAAAGTATGTCCGGAAAAGGTGGAGCAAGTGCGTCACGCCCTCTATCTGGAAACTATCTAGAGAATGGAACTCAGACTGGACAAATACCTCTGGTGCATCCGCGTGTTCAAGACACGATCGGAGGCCACCGAAGCCTGCAAAGGCAACAAGGTGCAGGTAAACGGCGTTCCCAGCAAACCGTCTAAGGAAGTCAAGGTCGGCGACATGCTGGTGATCCGCAAAGGCCCGGTGGAATTGACCTACCGGGTGAAGGCGGGGCTTCACTCCCGCGTCGGAGCGGCGCTTGTGCCCGAATACGCCGAGAACCTCACGCCGGCAGCGGAACTGGACAAGCTTCACGCGCCGAAGGAGATCTTTTTCGTGAAGAGGGACAAGGGCACCGGCCGCCCCACCAAGAAAGACCGCCGCACACTGGATGCGCTGTGGGATGCCATGGATGAATCTTAACTTGTTTTGGATATGAATTTTGCGTGGATTATAATGATTGTCGTGATGCTGCTCAGCCTGCTTGTGCAGAGCATGCTCACCAGCCGTTTCAAAAAATACTCCAAGGTAGGCATTAATATGAGCGGAGCAGAGGTCTCTGCCCGGATGATGGCAGACAACGGGATCAACGATGTAAAAATCGGTTCCGTGAACGGGCAGCTCACCGACCACTACGACCCCACCAAAAAGACGATCAACCTGTCGGATTCGGTGTATGCCCAGCGAAATATCGCTGCCGCTGCGGTTGCCGCCCATGAAACCGGGCACTGCATCCAGCACGCCAAGGGCTATGGTCCCCTGAAACTTCGCAGTGCCATGGTGCCTGTGGTCAGCTTTGCCAACAATACCGTGCAGTGGGTGCTGCTCGCAGGAATAATCTTCATCAATGTTTTCCCCGCCCTGTTGTGGGCAGGCATCGCGCTCTTTGCGCTCACAACTATCTTCAGCCTGGTCACTCTCCCCGTGGAGATTGACGCCAGCCGCCGTGCCATCGCCTGGCTGGAGTCCTCCGGCATCGCCACCTACGAAACCCTTCCTATGGCAAAAGACGCCCTCAAATGGGCAGCCTATACCTATGTGATTGCCGCACTCGGCTCCCTCGCCACGCTCCTCTATTACATAGGGATTGCCAGCAACAGGCGTTAGGGCAAATTAGTTTTTTTACTATATTTGCGAGTTATTTACTAAAACCATAAACTATGGAATACAAGATTATCGTGCTGGCCAAGCAGGTCCCGGACACGCGTAACGTGGGCAAGGACGCAATGACTGAAGCCGGCACTGTCAACAGGGCGGCCCTCCCGGCCATCTTCAATCCCGATGACCTCCTCGCCCTGGAACAAGCTCTCCAGATCAAAGAACAGAATCCCGGCACCAGCGTCGGCGTGCTCACCATGGGTCCGCCCCGTGCGGGAGAAATCATACGCCAGGGGCTGTACCGCGGCGCCGACACCGGCTGGCTGCTGACCGACCGCCTCTTTGCAGGCGCCGATACGCTTGCCACCTCCTACGCCCTGGCTACCGCAATCCGCAAGATAGGCATCCCCGACATAATCATCGGCGGACGCCAGGCAATCGACGGCGACACCGCCCAGGTGGGCCCTCAGGTTGCGCAGAAACTCGGTCTCAACCAGGTCACCTACGCCGAGGAAATCCTTAAGCTGGAAGACGGCAAGGCCACCATCCGCCGCCACATCGACGGAGGTGTGGAGACCGTGGTCGCTCCCCTGCCCCTGCTGATTACCGTAAACGGCAGCGCAACCCCTTGCAGGCCCTGCGACGCCAAACTCGTGATGAAGTACAAACGCGCCAGCTGCCCGGCCGAACGCCCCGCAGAAGCCGGCAAATACGATTATCTCTACGAGCAGAAACCCTACCTGACCCTCACACAGTGGAGCGTTGCCGATGTAGATGGCGACCCTGCACAGTGCGGAAGTGCCGGATCCCCCACCAGGGTGAAGGCCGTGCAGAACATAGTTTTCCAGGCCAAGGAGAGCAAGACCCTGAGCGGCAGCGACGCCGATGTGGAAGGCCTGATCCAGGAATTGTTGAACGAAAAGATTATCGGGTAGAGCTATGAAAAACGTATTCGTATATTGTGAGATAGAAGGCACGACCGTTGCCGAAGTCTCCCAGGAACTGCTGACCAAGGGCCGCAAACTTGCAAACCGTCTCGGAGTGCAGCTGCACGCAGTTGCAGCGGGAAGCGGCATCACCGGCAAAGTCGAGAGCCAGATACTCCCCTACGGAGTGGACAAACTCTTCATCTTCGACGCCCCCGGCCTCTTCCCCTACACTTCCCTTCCCCACACGGACATCCTCGTGAACCTCTTCAAGGAGGAGGATCCGCAGATCTGCCTGATGGGAGCCACCGTCATAGGCCGCGACCTCGGCCCGCGCGTGAGTTCCGCCCTTACCAGCGGCCTCACCGCCGACTGCACCCAGCTTGAAATCGGGGACTATGAGGACATCAAGACCCACGAGCAGTACACCGACCTTCTCTACCAGATCCGCCCCGCTTTCGGAGGCAACATCGTTGCCACCATCGTGAACCCCGAGCACAGGCCCCAGATGGCCA
>DGUE01000047.1 GCA_002393895.1 Bacteroidales bacterium UBA4318 | reverse complement strand
TGCGCACCTGCTTCACCGTTTCGCGGGCGATTATCTTGGCCCCGATGGCCGCCTGCACGGGGATGTCGAACTGCTGGCGGGGGATCAGGTCCTTCAGCTTCACGCACATCTTCCGCCCGAAATCGTAGGCATTATCCTCGTGGATCAGGGTGGATAGCGCATCCGCCGGCTCGCCGTTCAGCAGTATATCCAACTTCACCAGGCGCGCGGAGCGGTAGCCGATGATATGATAGTCGAAGGAGGCATAGCCCTTTGAGATGCTCTTGAGCTTGTCGTAGAAGTCGAACACTATCTCCGAGAGAGGCATGTCGTAGTTGAGCTCAACCCGGTCGGAAGTGATGTAGTGCTGGCTCACCAGGGTGCCGCGCTTGTCCAGGCAGAGCTTCATCACCGGCCCGAAGAATTCGGCCTTGGAGATTATCTGGGCACGGATGAACGGCTCTTCGATGTGATCGATCAGAGTAGGGGCGGGCAGGCCGGACGGGTTGTGCACGTCCAGGCATTCTCCCTGGGTGGTGTAGACCTTGTAGCTCACGTTCGGAACGGTGGTGATTACATCCATGTCGAACTCGCGGAAGAGGCGCTCCTGCACTATCTCGAGGTGCAGCAGGCCGAGGAATCCGCAGCGGAAACCGCTTCCCAGCGCGAGGGAGCTCTCCGGCTCATACACGAAGGACGCGTCGTTCAGCTGGAACTTCTCCAGCACGGCCCGCAGCTCTTCGAATTTATCTGCCTGCACGGGGTACATGCCCGCGAACACCATGGGTTTCACCTCCTCGAATCCGGCGATGGCCTCGGCGCAGGGGTTCTCCTTGTCGGTGATGGTGTCGCCCACCTTCACCTCCGCGGCACTCTTGATGCCGCAGATGACATAGCCCACGTCCCCGCAGCCTATCTCCTGGGTGGGCACAAGTTTCATCCTGAGTATCCCCAGCTCCTCCGCAACATAGTCCTGCCCGGTGTTGAAGAACTTCACCTGCTGGCCCCTGCGGAGGGTGCCGTTCTTGATCTTGAAGTAGGCGATGACCCCGCGGAAGGGGTTGAAGACCGAGTCGAAGATGAGGGCTTGGAGCGGTGCCTCCGGATCCCCTACCGGGGCGGGGATGCGCTCGATGATGGCATCCAGGATGGGCTGCACACCTTCACCGGTGCGGGCGGAGATGCGGAAGATGTCCTCCGGATCGCAGCCTATGAGGTCCACGATCTGGTCCGCCACCACATCCGGCTGCGCGGAATCCATATCTATCTTATTGAGCACGGGAATGATCTCGAGCCCGTGGTCAATGGCCTGGTAGAGATTCGCAATCGTCTGAGCCTGAACACCTTGCGATGCATCCACTACCAGCAGCGCGCCTTCGCAAGAGGCGATGGAGCGCGAGACTTCGTAGCTGAAGTCCACATGGCCGGGAGTGTCGATCAGGTTGAGGATGTGGCCCTTGTACTGCATCTGGATGGCGTGGCTCTTGATGGTGATGCCCTTCTCGCGCTCCAGGTCCATGTCGTCCAGCACCTGCGCCTCCATATCCCGCTCACTCAGAGTCTGGGTGAGCTCGAGCAGGCGGTCGGCCAGGGTGGATTTACCGTGGTCGATGTGCGCGATGATGCAGAAATTGCGTATGCGGTCCATTGTCATAGAAAGCAAAGATAGCAATTTCTTGCGAAATTGCTATCTTTGCTTTCCTTATTACCCTCCCTCGCTCCGCTCGGATACGAACGGCCTACGGAACCGGGTCGTAACCAGAGCCACCCCAGGGATGGCAGCGCAGGATGCGCTTGAGGGAGAGCCAGAAGCCCTTCAGCGGGCCATACTTGCGGAAGGCCTCCAGGGCGTACTGGCTGCAGGTGGGGGTGAAGCGGCAGGTGGGTGGCTTGAGTGGCGAGATGCACAGCTGATAGAATTTTATCAGCAGGATGAACGGTGCGGCCAGTATTTTCTTCAGCCACTTCATGATTGTACACGTTCGAGTATTGCCGCCACCTCCGCACTTATGGTCGCGAAATCCGCAATCTCCGGAGAATTATACTGGAATAGGATATCCACCCCCGCAATCTTCCGCACCCGGTATGCCTCGCGGATCCGCCGCTTCAGCAGATTCCGCTTCACCGCCCGCTTGAAAAACCTCTTCGGCACACTGATTAAAATCCGGCATGGCCGCTCGCTGCCGGATACAGCAGCCTGGTCGGCAGGTTCCTGAGCAGGAGGCGTGCTGCCCTGATGAGCATTTTTCTGCGAAGAAGGGCAGCAACCCTCCTGCGAAACCCCGGCAGCAAGCCAGCAGTAGCGGAAATGCCCCAACGCCCCCCATCGGCCATCGGCGAGAAGGGCAGCAATCGACTTCTTGCCGGACAGCCGCTCGGATTTACCCAGCGTGTTGCCCACCGAAGCCATAACTATTTGTTCTGCTGAAGATAAAGCTCAATAGCCCTGGCCACCGAAGGAGCCTCCGGAGTAGGACCTTTGATATCGATGGAAAGCCCGGCCTCCTCCATGGCAGGCACGATACTCTTCCCCCATCCGGCGAACTTGATGCCCCCCTGCTTGAAAGAAGGGAAATTCTCCAACAGGCTCTTGACATCCGCCTGATTGTAAAGGGCGATGATATCGTAGCTGGAGAGATCCAGATCGTGAAGGTCCTGCGTAACGCTCTTGACGAGCTCGGCCTCACTGTAATCCAGACCTGCCTTCGCCAGAAGGGAGGTCATGGCATCGGCACTGGCGCCTGCAGACTTGGTGACAAGGAACTTCTCCCCCTTATGCTTGGGGCCTATCAGCGCAACAACCGAAGAAGGGGTGCCGTCGCCGAAGAAAATTTTACGTTTGCGGTAAACTATGTGCTTCTGCAGATAGTTGGCCACCAGTTCGGTGGAGCAGAAATATTTCATGGTCTCGGGGACCTTGAAACGGAGCTCTTCTGCAAGTTTGAAGTAAGCGTCTATGGCATGGCGAGAAGAGAAAATAACGGCGGTATAGTCCGGGAGATTGATTCTCTGGTCGCGGAACTCGCGGGAACTGAGCGCTTCTATCTTAAAGAAAGGACGGAACTCCAGTTCTGCTTCATATGCACCCTGCAGGGTTTCGTAGGCAGTCATCTTTGAAGGCGCCTGCTGTGATATAAGAATCCTCATAAATGTCAAATTCGCTTCTACAAAATCAACGCGGAAGCGACTAGCGCTCCGGCCGGTAGAAATTCAAGCCCGCAAAGGTACAAAAAAGTTGTGAATCCACCGCATTTTTGTTGTAAAATCTGCCCTTCACGAACGGCGGACAACAACCATAAAGCGGCAAGTTCCACACTGATTACCAGGCGGATAGCCTCATCGGAGGCCTTGAACATATAGAGGATGCTGATGCTGAGCATCATCAGGATGGCGAAGCAGATAAAATAGTTGAGAATCCCGCGTGTGAGGGCACGCGTGGAATCCGAATCCAGCCTCAACCTGCGTCCCGGCAGGAGGGCATGCATGATGCGCCGGAAGATGAGGAAAGCCAGCACCACTCCGGCAAGTTCCCCGAAGCGCAGCCACGGCTCGGCCCATCCGGCCAGGAAGGCCGCATCGTAGAGGCAATAACGGTCCGCCGCCACCAGGAAGGGCACGGCCAGCACGCGTGCGCAGAGATTCCGGGAGCGGGCGGTGCTCACACTGTGCTCAACCTCTATGTTCCCCCTGCTGCGGACCAGGCATCCCAGCATGGCCGGCATGAGTTTATATAGTTCGGGAAGGATAATAAGAATGAGGGCGGCACAAGCTATGAGCATCCAGGCATGTACCGGGGCATCCGCCCAGGCCGCAGGCAGTGCCGCGGCCGGACGCTCCAAACTCAGGTGCAGTGTGCCGAAATCCATCTCAGTTACCGCGTTTGGCGTTATATCCCATCGTGGTGAGGAGGGCTACAAGCTTGTCCCTCAGATCCCCCTGTATGGTTATTTCTCCGTCTTTGGCCGTGCCGCCGACCCCGCATTTTGTCTTGAGGGCCTTGGCCAGGGCGGCAAGATCCTCGCTTTTGCCCACGAAGCCCTTCACCAGCGTCACCTGCTTGCCGGCACGCTGGCGGCGGTCGATGGCCACTATGAGGCGCTGCTTGGCGGGCGGA
The DNA here is from genome assembly GCA_002393895.1 of Bacteroidales bacterium UBA4318. Next base: position 1,456 of record DGUE01000047.1, on the reverse strand, counting down.
AGGGTGTCCGGCTCAACCGTTGCCGCGGTCTGGTATTGAAAGTCCGGATTGGTGGAATAAACCACCCCCAGACGCTGCTTCCAGTCGTTGTCGTTCTTCATAAATGCAAATATAGTCATTTCGCGGGAAATGACTATATTTGTAAGCTATGACAGAAAAGAAGTTCAAACTGTGGAACAGGATAGCCGCGGCTTTCGCTTTCGTGGTATCCGCGTTCACATACCTCAGCACCATAGAGCCCACCGCATCCTTCTGGGACTGCGGCGAGTTCATCGCATCTTCATATAAACTCGAAGTCGGGCATCCTCCGGGAAACCCCACATTCCAGGTGCTTGCGCGCATTTTCACCCTCTTCGGGGACAATATGCACGCCGCGGTGCTGGTGAACGCCATGAGCGCACTGTGCTCGGCCCTTACCATCCTATTCCTCTACCTTACCATAGTCTGGTTCGCAAAGAGGATGACTAAACGGCTGTCTGTTGCCGTGATCGGCTCCGGCCTCGTGGGCGCCCTCGCCTACTGCTTCTCAGACACATTCTGGTTCTCCGCAGTCGAAGGCGAAGTCTACGCCATGAGCTCGCTCGTCACCGCCCTCGTCTTCTGGATTATGACCCTCTGGTACGACAGGGCCGACGAGCCTCACGCCAACCGCTGGATCGTGCTGATAGCCTTCATCATGGGCCTCAGCATAGGCATCCATCTGCTTAACCTGCTCATGATCCCCGCCCTGGTGTTCATGTTCTACTACCGCCGGCGCGAAGACGGCCCCTTCACCGTCAAGGAGCTCTTCAAGATCCTTCTCATCGGCGGAGCCATCCTCGGGATCATGGTGTTCATGGTCATCCCCTGGCTGCCCAAGATAGCCGCATACGTGGATCTCTTCTTCGTGAACGTGCTCGGCCTGCCCTACAACAGCGGTGCCGCCTTCTTCCTGGTGGCGGTGCTGGGTCTTTGCTTCTGGGGCCTCTTCCGCACCCTGGACAAGGGCAAGGTGTTCTGGAACACCGCCCTGCTGTGCCTCACCACCATCATCGTGGGCTTCTCCATCTTCAGCGTGGATATCATCCGCTCCTGCGCCAAGACCCCTACGAACGAGTACCAGCCGGACAATGCCTTCACTTTGGTGCGCTACCTCACCCGTGAGCAGTACGGCAGCACCCCGCTCGTCTACGGGCAGTACTACGACGCGCCCTTCCAGGTGAAGGAAAACAAGTACTGGACCCCGCTGGACGGCAAGTACAAGAAGGTGGACGGCCCCGGCGAGGCTAAGTACGATGCCTCCGGCAAGATGCTCTTCCCCCGCATGTGGAGCAGTGTGGATCCCCAGAGCAAGGATATTTACAAGATATACACCCGCGGCAAGGGAAAGAAGATCAAGGGGGCCTCATCGCCCAAGCCTAGCATGGGCGCGAACCTCGCCTACTTCTTCGACTTCCAGCTGGGATGGATGTACTGG
>DGUE01000015.1 GCA_002393895.1 Bacteroidales bacterium UBA4318 | reverse complement strand
AGATGCACTACGACATCATCTCCGCATTCATAAAGAGCATACGCGGGTCGGATCCCAATGCGGCCATTTATTATCTTGCCCGTATGCTGGATGGAGGTGAAGATCCCCTCTTCATAGCCCGCCGCCTGTGCCTCAGTGCTTCGGAAGACGTGGGGCTTGCAAACCCCAATGCCCTCCTTCTTGCGAATGCTACATTCCAGGTAGTCAACCAGATTGGTATGCCTGAGGGGCGTATCCCGCTTGCTGAATGCACAGTGTATCTGGCTTCGTCTCCCAAGAGCAATGCATCATACATGGCCCTTGAGGAGGCCCTTGGTGTGGTTAAGGAAGACAGGACCCGTGCAGTTCCCCTGCACCTCAGGAATGCTCCTACCAAACTGATGTCCGATCTGGGCTATTCCGACGGTTACAAGTATGCCCACGATTATCCGGGGCACTTCGTAGATCAGGAATTCATGCCCTCCGGGCTGGAAGGCAGGGTGTTCTATCATCCGGCTCCCAACAAGCATGAGGATGCCCTGAAAGCATATCTTCAGGCCTGCTGGCCGAAATACTACTCTAAATAATCAGAACGGATAACCAATTCCGAAGTGGAATGCATTGTTAGCCCCCTTGAGCCAGTTTTTGGGGCTGATGATGCGCGAGCCTTCATCCTTCGAAGGATCCACCATCTTCATGCCGAAATCGACGCGCAGCAATATGAAATCCAGATTCACACGCAAGCCGGTTCCCCAGTCTGCAGCCAGGCTGTTGTAGAAGTCGTTAAGCCTGAATGCACCCAGACGGCCCTTGGCGGTATCTTCATATTGGAGATTCCAAACGTTTCCTATATCGGTGAACAGGGCCCCCTCCAGTTTCCAGAAGAGTTTAAACCTGTATTCCAGATTCATCTCCAACTTTATGTCACCAGTCTGGCTGGGGATGATGAAGGCATCGTCCTGTGGAGAATACCCAGGGCCCAGCGCTCTTGCCTGCCAGCCTCGCATGCTGCTGGCGCCGCCTGCGTAGAACTGCTTTTCGAAAGGCAGGGCTGAGGAGTTCCCGTAGGCATAGCCGGCACCGACAAGGAATCTGGTCGATACCGCGCTGGATTCATCAAAACGCCAGGTGCGCCCCACAGAGTATTCCGCACGGACATACTGTGCAAATGGGGACCCTCCTATGCAGTAGGAGCCATCTTCGTTCACGCTCATGAAACTTCGGAACAGACTCAGCACATTGCCGGATACATCCATGCTGAGCCTGTGGAAGAGGTAATCTTCCGAAGGCACGATTTCGCTGCTGGAATTATAATACAGCACCAGCCCGACTCCGGCATCCATGTGGTCCTGATAGGAATAACGCATGTAAGGGTTGTTGGACAGGGTTTTGCTGAAGGCTGCGTCCAGGCCGAAAAGCTTGACGAAATTGAGCTGCAGAGGGAAGAGCTGGTAGCTTATGTTATGCCTGGTAATGCCTGAATAGCCGTATTTAACCGACACCAGATTCCTGGTGTACTCAGGCCTGTTCTGATGGTTGAAAGCCAGGTTCATCTCCGTCCTCGGAATGGATGCACGGCGGAAATACTTATAGGGAAGCCCCAGGAATCGCGGGAAACTGAGACCTGCTGAGATACCGTATTCAATGGCCTTGGTGTCGTCGTTCAGCTTGAACTGGAAATCCCCGTTGAAACCGAGGTTCAGCCACTCCCCCCCATGGAAAATGTTCTTGTGGAAATAGCTGAGACGCGGCGATACCCCCATCAGGCCGGAAGAGTTGCTGGAACCCTCCAGATTCAGCTTGAACCCCTGCACCGGGGATCTGGACAGGTTGATGCTGCAGTCCACGCTGCTGCTGTCTGTCTGGGTCATCTCAATTGATACTCCCCGGAATACCTTGATGGCGGAAAGCCTGCTGTATGTGGTTGCAACAGAACTTTCCCTGTACACATCTCCCGGTTTGACCGTGTTCAGTCCGGTCAGGACAGATTCCCTGAATTTCAGATCCTTGGGAAGGCTGATACTAACCTTGCCTATCGTGTATTTGTTGAGAGGAAGCGAGCTTGCAGGGGTCTGGCTTCTCTCGTATTCCCTTATCCTGTAATAGAGTACAGTATGGCCGCCAAGGGTGTCTGCCTCGAAGGAGTAATTGTTCCTGCTGAGTGAATAATAACCCATGTCGCGCAGCCGGGCTGCGGAACGGGCGGCCTCCCCTTCCAGCAGTTGTTCAGACAGGCGGTTTCCCAGAAGCAAAGATGCCACTTCGGCGGTGTCAGCCCTGAAGTCGGACACAAAGGGCTCGTATTCAGGCACGTCGAACTTGATTTCATCGATTGTATACCTGTCTCCCAGAGTGACTATGTAGTTGACACGTATCTTTTTTGCGCCTCTCACCGTTGCGCTGTCCACCTGGCAATTATAGTATCCAAGGTAGTGCAGGCGGTTGGTTATGTTGGTGATGGAGGTGCCCACAGATACTTCATCATACACTACCGGAGGAGTCCCAAGCTTATGCCAGATGCCATCCTTGCGGGACCAGTTATACACATACATGAAAGGATTGAATCCCAGGATGCCCCCGCCTCCGTCGTTCTGGCGAATGTAGTTGCTCACTTCATTTGTGTTGAAGAGAGGGTCGTCTATGATGGTAACCTCGTTTTCTTCCAGCCTGTACTGCCCGTCTTCCAGCACTCTTGTGGTGCTGCAAGAAAGGATCAGGGCGCAAAACGCAGACAGGAAGAGGATACGTTTCATATCTTACAAAGATAACAATTATTTGCTTTTGTCTGTAGCCTAATGTATTTTTGCACTGATGGAAACACTCAGTAACAAAGATATCAAACTGATACGCTCCCTCCACGAAAAGAAATACCGGGACCAGACCGGGCTTTTTATTGTGGAAGGGGAAAAGATGGTTGCAGAGGCATCCGCCTCCGGCTTTGAGATAGTGCAGACTGTCCGTAGGAACGAAGTAGGTGAAGCGCTTATGGGGCGCCTCAGCGCCTGCAGCAGCCCCTCCCCCGTGCTGGCCGTCGTGAAGAAACCGCTGCCTGCTTCCCATGGCGCATCCGGGCTATGCTTGGCCCTTGACTCCGTGCGGGATCCTGGCAACATGGGTACCATCCTCCGCCTTTCGGATTGGTTCGGCCTGGACTGCATATTTGCATCTGCCGACAGCGTAGAGGTTTACAATCCCAAAGTGGTGCAGGCCTCGATGGGTGCCATCTTCCGTAAGAAATTGGTTTACTGCGATATAGCAGAGAAATGCAGAGACTTCCGTTCCGCCGGATTGGAGGTCTTCGGCACATTCCTGAACGGTGAAAACATATATGCAGGAGAGCTGCCTGCAGAAGGACTGATCGTGCTCGGGAATGAGTCCAACGGCATTTCGGATGCGGTTGCCAAAGAGTGTAGCAGGCGCATTACCATACCTTCTTTTGGGGGCGGGTCCGAGTCGCTGAACGTATCTATCGCCGCTGCCATCACTGTTTCTGAATTCAAAGGTCACGGCCGATGGAAGTAATATATCAGGTGCTTCCCCGCATCTGGGGAAAAGGCAGGTTCTCGGACTGGGACGGAAAAGCGTTCAAGTATCTTAAGTCATTGAATGTAAGTGCGGTATGGTATACAGGAGTGATCCGTCATGCCACCGGTAAACCCTATGTCAAAGGAGATCCCGGTTCCCCCTATTCCATTGTGGACTACAAAGATGTGAATCCCTATCTTGCGGATAATCCCGAAAGACGCCTGGATGAGTTCAGGAGCCTGGTGCAGAGAACCCATAAGGCAGGCCTGAAACTTATCATAGATTACATTCCGAATCACGTCAGCCCGGACTGCAACGATGTTCCCAAATGCGACTACTGCGATTACGACTGGACGGACACGCTCAAGGTGGATTACAGCAAGCGGGAAGCCTGGGAAAAGATGCTTGAGATAGTCCTTTACTGGGCTTCGTTCGGCATAGATGGCCTTCGTTGCGACATGGTTGAAATGGTCCCTCCGGAATTTCTCAAATGGTTGATACACAATGTAAAAGAAAAGTACCCGGAATTGTTGTTCATTGGAGAAGTCTACAACAAAGACAACTATCGCAAATATGTCCGGGAACTTGGATTCGACCTTCTCTACGACAAATCCGGCCTCTACGATAATCTCCGAGCCATTATCTGCAATGGTGCATCTGCCAGGAACATCACCCGTAACTGGCAGTTCCTTCAGGATCTTCAGCCGAATATGCTCAATTTCCTGGAGAATCATGATGAGCAGCGCTTTGCCTCTCCATGGTTTGCAGGCGATGCCCGCAAAGCTTTCCCCGCTCTTGCTGCCGGCGCCCTTTTCAATGGCGCTTCCTATATGATATATGCCGGTCAGGAGGTTGGAGCAGATGCCTCGGAAGGCTCAGAAGGCAGAACATCGATTTTCAATTGGACTGAGCCTAATGAGCTGAAGGGCTTGTATTCCTATCTGCATACAGGAAAGGGACTTGGACGTGATGGTATGAAGCTTCTCTCAAGATACCGGGAACTGTTCTCCCTGCTTTCAGATCCCGTGTTTTCCGATGGCTTAAACTACGATTTGTGCTGGTGCAATTCCGTAGTTCTCGGATTCAACCCCGAGAAGCATTTTGCCTTCCTGCGCTACAAGTGTCTGCCCCGCAAACGCAAGGCGGAAGCGGTGCTGCTTGTGTGCAATTTCTCCGGTGAAGCGGCTTCTATGACAATCAATCTCCCGGAAGATCTCCGGGGCAGGAAAGAGCTTGCCTGGCTGCCGTCCAGGGTGGAAGTATCCGTGCCTGGCTGGGACTATAAATCCCTGCACTTGTAGACTACCCCTTTTACATCTACGCAGTAAAGGGTTTTTCCGCTGAAAAAGAGGGACTCGGGCTCATTGGGTATGCCGGCGGCACTCAGGTCTTTTGCCCAGAGTTCCACCCCGCTTTCCAGGTCGTAGCAGACTATGGAGGAATCCCCCGCCATGCCGTAGACCTGGTACATCTTTCCATCTTTGATTACCGCTCCCTGCGTAGCGAGTCTGAAGGCATAATTCCGGCGTGCCTGGATGTCTGAAGCGCTGATGGTGAACTCGCCGTAAGAAACCGGGGGAAGCTTGAACCTGAGCACCTGGAGGCCGTTTCCGCCCCGGGCATCATTCCAGCTCTCGCGGCTGTATCCGGTGACGTAGATATCTCCATTGTCATTGTCCAGCACCAGGTTGGGATACCATACACCCATTACGGCCGGTTCAGGCAGGTTTATCTTCTGCACGAGTTCAGCCTGGTATGCCCCCTTCTTCCCACTTATCCTGAAAACGCAGATGCAGTGCTCTGCACGGTTTTCCTGGCTGACGTAAACCAGTGGCAGTTTGTCCCCTTTCTGAAGGTAAGTATCTGATACACAGGCATTGTTGCAATGCCAGGTCTTGCGCCCTTCCAGAGGGATGCGCTGCAGATGCTCCCCTTTGCGAAGAGAATATACATCGATTGCCGGAGCGCCATCCATAAACTGGAAAATGCACTCATCCATGGCTACCCCACCCTGCCTGCTGCCGGGTGATGCGCTGGCGGGTTTCTGCTGGAAAGCAGGCTCGAACATCTGGGCCTTTGCTGCCTCTGCCATGAAAATGGCAACAACAATAGTGAGAAATATCCTTTTCATGCTTTGGCAAAGATACAATTTTTCTTAACTTTGCGTGCGTATAATTAAGAAACTTCACTTTTAGTTATGAAAGATTCAATAATCATCCTTTGCGGCGGCGGCCCTGCTCCGGGCATGAATACCGTCGTTTGCTCAGTAGCAAAGACTTTCCTTTCCAATGGTTATCGCGTTATTGGCCTCCACGGCGGATATTCCGGGCTCTTCAGCCAGAATCCCCGCACCGAAGACATCGACTTCTTCAAGGCCGACGCTTATTTCAACAGGGGCGGCTCCTATCTTCAGATGAGCCGTTTCAAACCCACAGATGAAGATTTCGAGAAGAACTTCAACCTCGGTCTCTTCAAAGACAACAACATCAAGCTTCTGGTCACCGTCGGCGGAGACGACACCGCCTCCACTGCCAACCGCATCGCCAAGTTCCTTGAGGCAAAGCAGTATCCCATCCACAACATCCATGTGCCCAAAACCATAGACAACGACCTTCCCCTTCCCGGCAACGCCCCCACTTTCGGTTTCAATTCCGCAAAGGACGAAGGTGCACATCTTGCACGCACTGTGTATGAAGATGCCCGCACCTCCGGCAACTGGCTGCTGATCAGCGCAATGGGCCGCAGCGCCGGCCACCTCGCACTTGGAATCGGCGAGGCCACCCACTGCCCTATGACCATTATCCCCGAGATGTTCAACAAGACGGCCATCAACCTCGACAAGATAGTCAAACTGGCCATCTCCGCCATCATCAAGCGCAAGATCCTTGGCATTCCCTACGGCACAGTAGTGGTTGCTGAGGGTGTTTTCCACGATCTCGATCCTCAGGAAATCAAGAACGCCGGCGTCACCATGACCTACGACGAGCACGGCCATCCCGAGCTTGGCAAGATCAGCAAGGCTGTCCTCTTCAACGACATCCTCGAGAAGGAGTTCAAGAAGATCGGCCTCAAAATCAAGACCCGTCCGGTGGAAATCGGCTACGATGTGCGCTGCCAGGATCCTATCGGCTACGACCTCACCTACTGCACCGAACTGGCAATGGGAGCATATGAGCTCTTTGCCAAGGGCGAGACAGGATGCATGGTCTATGTGGATGCCGATGGCGAGGCCCATCCCCTCTACCTTAAAGACCTGCAGAATGCAGAGGGCAAGATTCCTCCGCGCCGCGTGAATATTGACGGCGGAACCGCCCAGAACTACTTCGCCCATATCTGCCATTATATCACTCCTGCCGATTATGAGGCTGCGAAGAAGTATGTCCCCAATCCTGAGGAATACGACTTCAAGAAAATCCTCTGCTGGTAAAAGGATTTGATGGACCGGGAGGAAGCACATAGCAGGATCCTGGAACTCAGGGGCATCCTGGAGGAAAACCGTCGGCTGTATTATGTCGAGAATTCCCCCAGGATTTCCGATTATGAGTACGACACCCTGGAGCATGAACTGGAGGCCCTGGAGGCGGATTTTCCTGAATTCGCCTCCCAGGATTCTCCCACCCATACGGTGGGCAGCGATCTGGTGCGTGAGTTTGTCCAGCGCCCCCATCGCTACCCTATGCTGTCGCTCGGGAACACCTATTCAATCGCGGAGGTTGAAGAATTCTCCGCACGCGCCGACAAGGCGCTGGGTTCTGCCTTCACCTATTGCTGCGAACTGAAATTCGACGGCACAGCCATTTGCCTCACCTACAGGCACGGGCGCCTGGTGCAGGCGCTTACCCGCGGGGATGGTGTGGTTGGGGATGATGTAACCGAGAATGCCCGGCGCATCTCCAACATCCCCCATCAGCTTCACGGAGACTATCCGGAGGAGTTTGAGATCCGAGGTGAGGTGCTGATGCCTTATTCCGCATTCGACCATCTGAACGAACTGCGTGTGCTGGATGAAGAAGCCCCTTTTGCAAATCCCCGCAATGCAGCATCCGGCTCCCTTAAACTGCTGAATCCCGATGAAGTGGCTAAGCGTGGTCTGTGGTGCACCCTGTACCATATCCCTGCACAAAGTCTGGATTTCGAATCGCACGACCAGGCCCTTCGTGCTGCGGCTTCATGGGGGCTTCCGGTCTCGGAAGACCGCAGGATATGCAGGAATATCGATGAAATCAAGGCCTTCATCGACCATTGGGACACCGCCCGCAAGAGCCTTCCCTACGCCACCGACGGTGTGGTTATCAAGATCAACGAGATGGCCTACCAGCGCGAGCTGGGCTATACAGCCAAGTCTCCCAGATGGGCCGTTGCATACAAGTTCAAGGCTGAACAGGCCCTGACACCTATTCTGTCTATTGATTACCAAGTGGGCCGCACCGGAGCGATCACCCCGGTTGCCAACCTGGAGCCTGTACTGCTGTCCGGCACCATGGTCAAGCGGGCCACCCTGGTAAATGAAGACCAGATCCGGGCCCTGGACATCCACGAAGGGGATTATGTATATGTGGAGAAAGGCGGAGAAATCATCCCTAAAATAACGGCCGTAGAGCCCTCTAAGCGCAAGAGCGGTGCTGCAATTCCCGAATTCCCCAAGGTCTGTCCGGACTGTGGCACTCCCCTGGTGCGCGAGGAAGACGAAGCCAAGTGGTTCTGCCCCAACAGCGATGGCTGTCCTATGCAGATAAAAGGGGAACTGCTTCATTTCAGCGGCCGCAAAGCCATGGATATCCTTGCCGGAGAGGCCACCATCGACCAGATGTACAACCTTGGGCTGGTGCGTACCCCGGCCGATTTCTACGACCTTTCCATGCATCAGCTCAGCGGATTGGAAGGATGGAGGGAGAAATCTGCCCTGCGTTTCCGCTCAAGCCTGGACAAGTCCCGCGAAGTGCCTTTCGAAAGAGTGCTCTTTGCACTCGGCATCCGCTACGTCGGGGAAACTACTGCCAAGACTGTGGCAAGGTATTTCGGGGATATAGACACTCTGGCAGCTGCGACCGAAGAGCAGCTCAAAGAGGTTCCGGATGTTGGAGATGTTTGTGCCCGAAGCATCTATGATTATTTCCGGGACGAGCGTCATATTATTGAAATTCAGCGGCTTAAAGCGCATGGTCTCCGCTTTGGCGCAGAAGCCGCAGGCGCATCTTCCGATGCCCTTGCGGGGAAAACCATAGTCATTTCTGGTACCTTCAGCATCTCCAGGGATGAGATGAAAGCCCTTATCGAGGCTCATGGAGGAAAGAATTCCGGAAGCATCAGCGGCAAGACTTCTTTTCTTCTGGCCGGGGAGAAACCCGGTCCTGAGAAGATACGCAAATGCGAGGAACTTTCTGTTCCTGTGATTGACGAAGCAGCCTTCTTTGCAATGATTCCGGAGGCGAACTCCCCTGCTGTACGCTCAGAAGACAAAGTTGAACAATTAAGTCTTTTCTGAAGATGAGAAAGTATGAGTTGAATGACAGGCCAGTTACCTGGAAAGACATAAAGGAACTCTTTACAGACAAGATCTGGGGGATGGAGACAGACTTCGCAACCGGAGCCTGGAGAGGGTTGGTACGTTTCATCAAGCTTGTGCGCATAACCTTCGACTCATTCGCGGAGAACCGCATGGGATTCCAATGCGTTGCGCTCAGCTACTTTGTCACTCTGGCAATTATTCCTCTCACGGCATTCATCTTTTTCGTCTCCAACGGCCTTCACATTGCCGATAAATTGGAGGTGCTCCTTACCAAGGTCCTTCCCAACAATCTGGATCTGGTGAGTATAGCCATAGAAAAGGCCGATAACATTATCGCTGCGGCCCGGTCAGGCCCTGTGGGCATAGTCTCCGCCCTTTTGTTCTTGTGGACCATCATCTGGCTCATGTTCCAGACAGAAAGGGTGTTCAACAACGTGTGGGGCATACGCAAGATTCCCCGC
>DGUE01000161.1 GCA_002393895.1 Bacteroidales bacterium UBA4318 | reverse complement strand
ATGCAGCGCCCGCCATTGCCACACATCATCCCGCCGCTGCCGTCGGGATTATAGAATTCCATCCGGAAATCCGCATCCCCATTATCCAGTATCATCAACCCATCCGTACGGTACTCGCGACACAACTCAGCGATGCGCTCCGGCCGGCGGAACTCACTCACATCGACGCCCCGGCCATCCAGAACGACAAAGTCATTCCCGGCACCCGACATCTTGTATAGTTTCACATCGCTCATAGAACCTTCTTAATTTCCGCCGCCAGTAGCTGAACTCCGGCCTCCATACGCTCCTTCGCCAAATAGGAGAAGTTCAAACGCATTGTATTGCGATGGCTTCCGTCCGGGAAGAAGAAGGATCCGGCCACGTAGGCCACGCCGGCGGCCAGGGCGGAATCGTACATCGCCACCGTATCAATCCCCTCGGGCAAAGTCACCCACAGGAACAGGCCTCCGTCCGGATGCGTCCAGCTCACCCCGTCGGGCATGTACTTCTCGAGCAGGGAAACCATATAATCCCGCTTGTCGCGGTAGAGGGAGATGCTTCGCTCCAGGTTGCGGTCGAGTGCTCCGCTGCCCATGAACTCAGCGGCCAGATACTGATCGAATACCGGCGGGCAGAGGTCCAGGGCTTGTTTGCAGACGAAAATCTGTTCCAGCAACTCTGGCTCCGCGATTATCCATCCCAGACGGAATCCGGGGGCGAATATCTTGGAGAAGCTGCCGAGGTGCAGGGTCCTTTCGGGCGCGAGGGAGTAGATGGTGGGTACGTCGCTGCCGCTGTACCGCAGTTCGCGGTAGGGGCTGTCTTCCACTATCAGCAGGTTCTCGCGGCGGGCGAATTCCACCAGCGCCTGCCTCTCTTCCAGGGTCATCGTCACTCCCGACGGATTGCAGAAATCCGGTACGATGTAGATCAGTTTCGCCTTACCGTTGGCCGACAGACTGCCTCTGGAGGACGTGTCCACCCCCGGACACGGGCAGGGGGAGGGGCCCATCGTAGATGGGAGGGGCCGGAGCGAGCAAAGCGAGCGGAGTTCCGACAGAGGCAGTCTGTCGGCCAGCGGCTGGACGCAAGCTCTATAAGCTCTAAACGACTGCAACGCGCCGAGGTAGGCCGGATAGGTGGTAAGAACCACATCTCCGGGATTCAGAAACACCCGCGCGCAAACATCGATACCCTGCTGGCTGGAAGTGGTTATCTGCACACGCTCCAGCGGCACATCATAGCGCTGCGAAATAATCTCCCGCAACTCCGTAACCCCCTGGGTGCCACCATATTGCAGCGCCCGTGCACCATACTTCTCCACGACCCTCCGCGTCAGCCCCTCCATCTCCGCAAGCGGAAAAGTAGAGGCATCTGGATATCCCCCGGCGAACGAATAAATCGACGCAAGGTCCACCTTGCGGAAGATCTCACGCACGGGCGAACGGAGGAACGACGGCACGTCGTCGGAGAAGAATCTGGCGTAATCCATCAATGGCTGCTATTTATACTGAACAGTCTTTGCAAAGAGATCCATCTTGAATTCCTTGCCATTTGCGTCCTTGCCGTCAATCAAGACAGAATAACCGCCATCCTGTTTCTTGATGGTCTGGGTGCCGGAGGCAGGCTCTACAGAATAGTCTTTTCCATCAGGATACTCTACATAGAGGCACATCCAGTCGCCGTAGCCGCCGTTGCCCTCGTCGAAACCGTATTTCAGGGTCTTTTGCAAGGCAATACCGTCATCGATCAACGCAGAAGCGGTAGTTTTACGGTCTGAGGTGAGAACGAATTGGAACCACAGGCCACGCTGGGAATCATCGACGGTAGCTTCCACATTCTCATACGTTACTCCGTTTACAGTAACGGTGTTGTTGGAAGCACTATCTTCCTTTTCACATGCTGCAAGCATCAGGCAGCTGGCCATTGCAAGGGCCAAAAAACGGGTAATTGCTTTCATAACTTTATGGTTTATAATTATTTACGTGTTATCTTCGCTCCCAGGGCATTCAGGCGGCCGTCGATATCCTCGTATCCGCGGTCGATCTGCTCGATATTGTCGATTTCCGAGATGCCCTTCGCGCTCATCGCCGCCAGCAGCATAGCGATACCCGCACGTATATCCGGCGAGGTCATACGGTTGGCGCGGAGCTGGAACTTATGGTCGTGCCCTATCACCACGGCGCGGTGCGGGTCGCACAGGATTATCTGCGCGCCCATATCTATCAGCTTGTCGGTGAAGAACAGGCGGCTCTCGAACATCTTCTGATGGATGAGAACGCTGCCCTTGCACTGGGTGGCCACCACCAGCAGCACGCTCAGCAGGTCCGGTGTCAGGCCCGGCCAGGGGGCGTCCGCGATGGTCATGATGGATCCGTCGATGAACGACTCTATCTCGTAGCTCTCCTGCGCAGGAACGTAGATATCGTCCCCCCTCTGCTCCAACTTGACGCCGATGCGGCGGAAGGCCTCAGGGATGATGCCCAGGTCGGGGTAGGACACGTTCTTGATGGTGAGCTCGCTCTGGGTGATGGCGGCCAGGCCGATGAAGGATCCTACCTCGATCATATCCGGCAGGATGCGGTGGTTGGCCCCGTGCAGTTTCTTGACTCCGTGGATGGTGAGGAGGTTGCTGCCTATGCCCTCGATGTTGGCGCCCATCGCGTTCAGCATCTTGCAGAGCTGCTGCAGATAGGGCTCGCAGGCCGCGTTGTAGATGGTGGTGTCGCCTTCTGCCAGGGATGCGGCCATCACTATGTTTGCGGTGCCGGTGACGGAGGCCTCGTCCAGCAGCATATAGGAGCCTTTGAGGCCCTTGGGGGCGGTGAGATGATAGGCGCGGCGGTCCTTGTCGTATTCGTAGGATGCGCCCAGCTTCACGAAGCCCTCGATGTGGGTATCCACGCGCCGGCGTCCGATCTTGTCGCCGCCGGGTTTGGGGAAGTAGGTCTCGCCGAAGCGGCTGAGCATAGGGCCGGAGATCATCACCGAACCGCGCAGGGATGCGCATTTCTTCACGAATTCCGCACTTTCTACGTATTCGCGCTGGATGGCGTCCGCCTGGAAGGTGTACTCGCCTTTCTCGTGCCGCGTTACCTTCACCCCCATCTCCTTCAGGA
>DGUE01000157.1 GCA_002393895.1 Bacteroidales bacterium UBA4318 | reverse complement strand
GCTGGATGCCGTCAACGTGCTGGGAAACAATATCTCCTGCTGGAAACTCTATCCTGCTGGCGGCAGTTGTCTTGGCGGGACTTTCGGCTATCCGGGCGCTAATGGCGGAATGCAGGGAATCATCGCTCCTCCTTCCTTTGAGCCCGTACTCCTCCAGGTGGAAGCTAGCAAAGAGTCTTTCCTTCTTTCCATAGGCGGAAAGCTGTATTATGCTGATACTTATGAGAAAGAAATCGAGGAGGGAGATGGTAAAGATTCCTGGACCAGGACCGTAGCCTGCACGGACTTCTACAATCTTAGCGTCTCCGGAAGTTCAGTCTCACTCGGAAACCTCATCTGCACATTTAACGGGAGAGTGGACCCGGACGGGGTTTATATCTCCACAACGGACAAACTCAGCTGGTGGGGCGGAAACGAGTATGACGGTGCTGAGATTCACACTTTGAATCCAAAGGCCGGCATCGTTTCCACCAGAAAGTTGCCCGCCCATTATCCTTCAAATCAAGGTGAGTATGTGGACGGGGTGGCTTATACCATCGACGGCACGGCCGGCTACTGGGAGTGCGACCTTTCCAAGGATGCGGCCGAATACGTGACCCTCGACTGGAGCAGCGCAGCCGAATACCAAAGCAAGATCGTGCCCGGGACCTTGCGGATGGAACGTTTCGAGGCGGCATCGCTTACCCTTCAGTTCGTGGCATACATGACCAACGGCACGCAGCTGAATTTCTACACCTCCGTTGTGGGTGCCGACCGCGGCAAGATCAAGACCAACGTGGGCAGCGACGGCAACGCCGGAATGGTGGTCACTACTATGGTGAAATTGAATTAATTATGATTATCTTTGTGGGTCGTGAGTCTAAAAAAGTACCTTTTTCTTGCGGCCGTAACGCTTGCGGTGCTGGCTTCTTGCCGTGGAATCGGCGGGCAGGAAGAGTCTTGGCGCCAATTACTTTCCGAGAGTGACCGGTTGGCTTCCATCCAGGAATGGGAGCCGGCCACTGAATATGCGATCAAGGCTTTATCGGCCGCTGATCTTACCGATGGAGGGAAGTCTCTGGTGCTGTGCCGCCTGGCTTCCCTCGACATTATGACCTGGCGTGATGCCCAGGGCTGGGAACACGCCGTCCAGGCGGAGCAGCTCGCGCGGGCCGAAGGTACGGATACCCTCATCGCCTCCGCCCTCCTGCAGAAAGGCCGCCTGCAGCTGTGCGGAGCAATCACCGAAGGCGAAGCTCAGGATGAGGAGGCGCTCGGGACCCTCCGGGAGGCGCTTGAATTTGCCTCCGGAAGTCCGAATCTTCAGGCTGACATCCTCCTTCAACTGAGTCAGGCATACATCGGCCTTAACCGCTTCAAAACCACAATAGACCGGGAGATATACGAGAAGGCGGGCAACTCCATAAATCAGGCGGTTGCCTTGTCTACGGATCCTTCATTCCCCTCCAGGGCCCTGCCATACTGGATGCGCTGGTACCGCCAGGGCGGAAACTGGCAGGACGGCATAGAGTGCTGCCACAAGGTGCTCGAAGGCCTGGGCAAGGAAGATTATCTCATGCAGAGCCAGTGCTGGAATAATCTGGTGATGCTTTATGCCCAGAGAGGGGACGTGGAGAACGCCGCATCTGCCCATCAGCAATATGTGTATGCGATGGAGTATTATATGCAGCAGAAAGCCGATACCCGCCTGCAGGATATGGAAACCCGCTACGAGACCTCCCTCAAGGAGGCCCGCCTTTCCCGGATGAGGCTGTGGGTGACGATTCTCATCATTCTGGCCGTCGCCCTGATCGGCATCATCGCCTTGACCCAGGCTTATATCAGGAAAATAGTCGCCTCCGACCGCGGCAAGGAGCAGCTTTTGCGGCTGATTTCAAAGGACCTGGCAAGTCCCCGGTCGGCGGATTCTCCCGCACCGGACTACTCCACAATCCGCGCCCGCTGCCATGAACTCCTAGGAGAGGATGACGGCAGCATGGCCGATGAGATCGCCTCCTACATCACCAACCTTGCAGAGGAACGCTCCCGCCGCGTGAAGGAACTTGGCCTCACAGCGCGGGAGATAGAGGTGATACGCCTGAGCGCCGAGGGCCTTTCTGTAGCCGGCATCGCGGAGCGCCTCCACGTGAGCATATACACTATCAAGAACCACAAACAGAATATATATCTCAAGATGGACGTGCGCAGCAATGCTGAGATGCTGCGCCTTGCAAATGAACTTGGGATAGTATAAAATAGTGCTTTTGTACTATAAAACCAGAGTGATTATTGCCGATATTCGTGGCTGGAAACAACTATAATCGACAATATGATCAAGAGATTCTTTTCTGCCCTTGCGGCAATTGCTCTGCTCGCCGTTCCGGCGTGTGACGAGCTTGAAAAAGTGCTGAATGAGGAAATCCCCTGCACATCCATCATTTTCGATGAGCCTACTTTCATGATGACTGTGGGAGAAACCAAAACTCTTCCCGTGACGGTTGAGCCGGTGAATACCACAGATAAGCTGGAATGGTCCTCCAGTGATGAAGAAACAGTCTCCATAACAGACGGTGTGGCGACTGCAAAAAAGGAGGGTATCGCTTCCATCACTGTTAAGGCCGGTAATCAACTGGCAGGGTGCCGTATCGTGGTCCAAAAGGCGCAGGGCGGCGAAGTAGGTGGAGGTGACAAGATAGAGGTAACGGAAATACAGCTCAATAAAACGGAGATTACCGTTGTAACCGGGCAGAGCGAGCAGCTTGAAGTTGTGAAACTCCTTCCGGAAAACGCCACTGAAAAAACCGTTGTCTGGGAGAGCGACGACACTGAGATAGCCCTTGTCATACCCCAGGATGCAACCGTAAACGGCGTCTTCTACAAGGGCGGTAGGGTAACCGGAAAGAATCCCGGCACAACCATTGTCCGCGCACTTGCCGGCGTGGCCAAGGCTGAATGCAAGGTAACCGTTACTGCCGGCGGATCTGTCGCTATTGAGAGCCTTTCCATCGATCCTGCGCCCATCAGCATTGCAGTTGATGAGGAAAAGATACTGACGGCTGTCGTCTCTCCCTCCAATGCCAAGGCGGAAGTTGTATGGAAGATCGACAACGAAAAGATTGCTGCCGTAGGATCTATCAATGAGAAGCAGGCCAAGGTACAGGGTCTTTCGGCAGGCAAGGCAACCGTAACTGCAACTGCCGGTGGCAAGACTGCCACCTGCGAGGTTACCGTGACGGGCGGATCCGGAAATGTGCCGGTTCAGTCGATTACGCTGGACAAGACCACCCTTAAGCTTGAAGTGGGCCAGTCCGCACAGCTTACTGCTACAGTTCTTCCTGAAAATGCCCATGACAAGAGTATTATATGGACCACGACGGATCCTTACAATGCATATGTAAATGGCGGCCTGGTCACCGGCTATGGTGTTTGTGAGGCAACGATCACGGCTACAAGCGTGAGTAATCCCCAGGTGACGGCCACCTGCAAGGTGTCCATAGTGGCCGCAGGAAGCGGAGGCGGCAGTGAGACAGGAATTGAAGCTGTGGATCTGGGCCTGCCGAGCGGATTGAAGTGGGGTTCGATGAACGTTGGAGCTTCGAAACCCGAGGACTACGGCAACCATTATGCCTGGGGTGAGACAGAAACAAAAACAAAGTATACGACGTCCAACTATAAGTTCGGGCCGGTTAAGTACAGCGAAATAACACTGTATTCCAAGTATGAGACCAAACTTGGTGGCGATAAGAAAACTGTGCTGGAGGCAGAAGATGATGCTGCAAGTGCGAATCTTGGCAATGGCTGGCGAATGGCTACTTTTGCAGAGTGGAAAGAACTGCGTGAGTCTTGCACTTGGACATGGACGCAGCGGAATGGCATCAATGGAATGCTGGTGACAGGCCCGAACGGCAAGAGCATCTTCCTTCCCGCTTCAGGCGTCTTCCAGAGCAGCCTGGGCAAGAAGGGTACCTACGGAAGCTACTGGACATCTACGCTCGCATCGGCAGAAGGAATGGCAAATGCCGTAGACTTCTATTCCGGCGGTAATGACAAAGCCCTCATTGATCGTTCAACCGGACTATCCGTGCGTCCTGTGAAGGAGTAATGCTACTCAATAGAAAAACAGCCCGCAGATCAACCTGCGGGCTGTTTTTGTGTGATGAGTTTATTTGCCGGATGAAAGGTATTCCTTCAGCGCTTCGACATAGCCTCTGAAGGCTTCCTGCCCGGCCGGGGTTATCTTGCAGGTGGTGCGGGGCATCTTTCCCTTGAAACCCTTCTCCACCGTGATGTAGCCGGCGGCGGTGAGCTTGTCTATCTGCACGCTGAGGTTTCCGGAGGTGGCACCCGTCTGCTTCTTCAGATAGGTGAAATCGGCTTCATCCACTCCGGCCAGGATACTCATCACCGCCAGCCGGAGTTCAGAATGAAGGAGCGGATCTAACTTTGGAAACATAG
>DGUE01000058.1 GCA_002393895.1 Bacteroidales bacterium UBA4318 | reverse complement strand
TCGGTATCACCCGTGGTTGGGATTCCAACTGGTGTGGTGGTAACTACGCAGAGAAGATCGCCGAAGACTTCGAGATCCGCAAGTACCTGGGCAACCGTCTTGCAAAAGCCGGCCTCAGCAGGATCGTCATCGAGCGTACCCTCAAGCTCATCACTGTCACCATCTATGCAGCCCGTCCCGGTTTCATCATCGGCAAAGGCGGCACCGAGGTCGACAAACTCAAGGAAGAGCTGAAGAAGGTCACCAGCAAAGAGGTGCAGATCAACATCTATGAGGTGAAGCGCCCCGAGGTTGATGCCCGCATCGTGTCCGACTCCATTGCCCGTCAGATCGAAGGCCGTGTATCCTACAGGCGCGCCATCAAGATGGCCATCGCCAATGCAATGCGCGTTGGTGCCGAGGGTATCAAGGTTCAGATCGCAGGCCGCGTGGGTGGTGCTGAAATCGCCCGCAGCGAAATGTTCAAAGAGGGAAGGACCCCTCTGCACACCTTCCGTGCCGATATCGACTATGCTCTTGCAGTTGCCCGCACCCAGATGGGTACCATGGGTATCAAGGTCTGGATCTGCAACGGTGAGAAGTATGGCAGGCAGGATCTGACCCCCGCCGCTCTCGCAGCAGCCAATGCACAGGCCGCCGGCCAGCGCAGTGGCGGACGCGGAGAGCGCCGTGGTGGACGTCGCGACGGAGACCGTCGTGGCGGACGCAGGGAAGCGAAGTAATCCCCGAGTTCATAATGAAAGGCCCGATGCAGAGCGTCGGGCCTTTTTTATTATCTTTGTGTCCGTATGGATGTCCGCGAGAAAATAGGCCTTCTGCCCCACAGCCCCGGCGTGTACCGCTACTACAACGCCGACGGGGAAGTTATATATGTGGGCAAGGCAAAGGACCTGCACAAGCGCGTTGCCCAGTACTTCGTGCCTCCGGAAAGGCTTAACACCAAGACCCGCATCCTGGTCAGCAAGATTGCGGACCTTCAGTACAGCGTAGTGGACACCGAAGCCGACGCCTTGCTTCTCGAGAACAATCTGATCAAGCAGTACAAACCCCGCTACAACATCCTCCTGAAGGACTCCAAGACCTATCCCTGGATATGCGTCACATCCGAGCCCTATCCCAGGGTGTTCCTTACCCGCCGCCTCGAGAAGAACGGTTCCCGCTATTTCGGGCCCTACAGCACAGTGATGCACGCGCGCTACCTGCTGGAGTTCTTCGAAAAGACCTACCCTCTCCGCAACTGCCGGCACAAGATAGATTCCGAGACCATCCTCCGGAAGAAGATACGTCCCTGCCTGGAATTCCACATAGGCCGCTGCAAAGGCTGCTGCATAGGCGCGGTATCCACCGACGAGTATCAAGGCTGGGTGGAGGAGATAGTAACCCTTCTCAAGGGCGGAGTCGGGGCGATAGTGAAGGAGTATGAGGGGCGGATGCACGCGGCTGCGGATGCCCTGGACTTTGAGCAGGCCCAGGTGTGGAAAGACCGCATCGACGCCCTTCAGGCCCATTATTCCCGCAGCATCGTGAGCTCCGTCCGGGATCTGGAAGCGGATGTGTTCGCCCTGGTATTCGACGGGCCGGATGCGTTTGGCAGCTTCCTCCGTATCCGTGGCGGTGCCATCGTGCAGAGCCTGAACCTCGGTTTCAGGATGAATATCGAAGAGGAGCAGGCAGCGGTGCTCAGCGAATTCATCGCAGAGATAGAAAGTAAATTCGGCACCCTTTCCAGGGAGCTGGTGGTGCCCTTCCTCCCGGACGTGCCGATGCCGGAAGTGAAATACACCGTGCCGGTGAAGGGAGACAAGCTCTCCCTGCTGGAGCTGGCGGCGAAGAATGCCCGCGAGTATCACTTCAACACCCTCAAACAGCGAGAGCACACCGATCCGGACGAATTCCGCCGGAGCGTTCTGGAAGAACTCCGCAAGGCCCTGGGAATGAACGAACTGCCGGTGCATATGGAGTGTTTCGACAACTCCAACATCCAGGGCACCAATCCGGTTGCGAGCTGTGTGGTGTTCCGGGACGGACGTCCGTCCAAGAAGGATTACCGCAAGTTCAAAATCAAGACGGTGGTCGGCGCCAACGACTATGCCTCCATGAAGGAGGTTGTGAACCGCCGCTATTCCCGCATGCTGGAAGAAGCACCGGAGGATCTGCCGCAGTTGATAGTGATCGATGGTGGAAAAGGCCAGCTGGAGTTCGCCTGGCAGGCCCTGGCGGAGCTCGGCCTCACCGATAAGCTCACAGTGGTAGGTCTTGCAAAGAGGCTGGAGGAAGTAATACGCGTGGGGGATCCGTATCCGCTGTTCATAGACCGCAACTCCCAAGCGCTGAAGCTGCTGCAGCATATCCGGGACGAGGCGCACCGCTTCGGCATCACCTTCCACCGCTCGCTCCGGAGCAAGGCTGCTATCCAGTCTGCCCTGACTTCTATAAAAGGTGTGGGCAAACAGACCGAAGAACGCCTGCTGCTTCACTACGGATCCGTTGCGCGGATTGCTGCTGCAGATCCGGAAGATTTGGCTACATTTGTGGGCCCGAAACTTGCCGGGCGGATTTTAAACGAACTTACCAATGAACGAAAAGACATTCAATAAGGTTTTCAATGCCTTCCTGCTCACGGGGATGATAATCTGCGTGACGGTGGCGTGCATACTCAACCTCCAGAAACCCGACGCCAGGGTGGCGCTGACCATCCTTTCGGCGGTGGGTGCCATCATGGGGGTGATCAGCGTGGTGCTGAGTGCCAACGGCAACATACTCACCTTCGTGTTCGGATTGGTGGACGTGCTAATCTATTCATATACGCTTCTGGACCAGAATGTGCCTATGACCCTCGGGCTGCACGTTTTCTATTTCCTGCCCATGGAGTTCATAGGTTTCTACCAGTGGCGCAGGCGCGGAGCTACGGCCAAGCAGGCCGTAAAGGCCCGCAGGCTACCTGCCAGAGGATGGCTCAACGTGGCGGTCCTCTTCGCGGCAGTGTACGCGGCGGTGCTTGCCATCGCATGGCTGATCGCCCGTTATCAGGGCGACATAGTCTGGGCTAAGATGGCTTTCGACAGCGCCGTGACCACCGCAAACATAGTGGCGCTTGTGCTGATGACGATGGCTTATCTGGACCAGTGGTACCTGTGGACTCTGGTCAATATCACATCCATTATCCTGTGGATCATAGTGCTCGGTTCCGGAGAGGGTTCCAGCTACACCGTGGTGCAGCTCATAAAGTACAGCTTCTACCTCCTGAACGGCTTGAACGCCATACGTATCTGGCTGAAACTCAGCGAGAAAGAGCCGGTTTTGGAAGAATCAAAATAATTAGTATCTTTGTAGTCGCTTTTGTAATAGAATGTACTAATAATAAATCTAAATAACCAGATCATGACTAACGAAGAAATCGTAAAGAAAGTGAAGGCTATCATCGTCGACAAACTCGGCGTAGAGCCCTCCGAGGTTACTGAGACCGCTAACTTCACCAACGACCTTGGTGCAGATTCCCTTGATACCGTAGAGCTCCTTATGGAGTTCGAGAAGGAGTTTGGTGTAAAGATTCCCGATGAGGAAACCAGCACAATCTCCACCGTTGCAGACGCAATCGCAAAGGTTGCCGAGAAGCTTGGCGTTACCGAGTAATCTCAACCAAATACAATAAAGAAGGCTGCCAGTCGGCAGCCTTCTTTTATTATATCGTCTCTGAAAGGACCTTGTCCAGGCCGGCTCCGCGGAGAGCGTCTCCGCGCCGGACTATCTTGCCGTCCGGGCCGAAAAGGATCAGGTGTGGAATTCCCTCGATGCCGTAGATGTCGGTAGGCACCTGCCCGGCGTTGACTATCTGGTTCCAGACCACTCCGTGCTCGGCGGCTGCCTTGGCGCTGTCTTCGGGCTTGTCCCACACGGCAACGCTCAGCACATCGAACTTGTCCCCTTTATATTTCTCGTACGCGGCCTTGATATTGGGAATCTCGCGCTTGCAGGGGCCGCACCAGCTTGCCCAGAAGTCCACGAGGATGTACTTGCCCTTGCCCACGTAGTCGGAGAGTTTGGCAACGCTGCCGTCCGGCTGCACTGCTTCGAAATCGGTGAACATTGCGCCCTCTTCGGTGCTTGCGACCAGGGTGGCCTTGGTCTGCCCGGAGGTATTGTCTTGTTTCGCGGAAGCCTTTTTGTTCCCGCAGGCAGTCAGGGCCAGAACGACCGCGGCTGCCAGGATAATGTATTTCTTCATATAGCTGAGATTATTCGTTCGGAATGGAATAAGTGAAGCTGAAGCTGGGACGCAGGGTGGCGTCGGACGTGGTGGGCCCGTAGAGCTTGCAGTAATAGTAGCGGTCGCGGTCCAGGGTGGGAGTGGTTTTGGAGCTGGAGGTGGAACTCCCGTACATCTGCGCCAGCATGGCGTAATTGTAGTAGTTGGAGTATCCGTATCCGCCATAGCCTCCGTATCCGTATCCGCCGTAGCCTCCGTACATGCCGCCCATCATGCTCTGGTATGCCAGATAGTTGTAGTAGTCGCTCATTTCGCTGTTGCCGGCCGTCACCGTGGTCACAACGTCGTTGTGCTGGATGAGTAGCCAGATGTCGTAGCTCCCATCGTCGAATTTGCTGTCATCCTCCACGCCGAGGAGCCTCTGGAGATGATAGGTGATGTCCGGGGTGAAGCTCATCTGGTAGCGGTGGATGTTGCCCTGGTCTTCATTGCTGTCCGATGCATCTGTGAGGCCCATGTAGGTGAAATCGGTGTCTGAAGTCTTGATGCGGCAGGTAGGGCTCAGTATCTGGGGCACCTTGTGCATGGTCTCGAAATCGGGATCCGGAGCAACGTAGTGCAAGGAAATGCTGGCCTTGTTGATGACGGCTTTCTTCGGGTCGTGCCCGTTGGCGGTGATGGCCGCTACTGCCTTGTCCCTCAGCATCTTGGCCGAAACAACCGGTTTCACGCCGCCGCCACCCTCTACGTAAATATAGTCAGTGGCGTCGCCCGTAAGGGCCGTGGAGGCATCCCCAGTCACATTGGCGCAGTACTGCGGGAAACTGCCGGTGGTAGTGCTGGTGAGCAGCGAATCGATATCGTAGAAATCCGTGGGCGAGAAGTAGAAGTAGAGGACGGAATCCTTCTTCACATCCTTACCGTCGATCTTCCAGGTGGAGTTATAGCGGAGGGTGGCATAGCTGCCCTTCATGTAGCCGTAGTCGCTGTCGTACTCGAGCTGGAGCTTGAAAATGTTGAAGCGACCGCCGCGCCCCACAGGGTTGCCGGTGGAGATGTAGATGCCGGGGAAGCGCTTGGTATACAGCGACATATCCTTGCTTTCCTCCTCAGTAATGGTGAGGAACTTCTCCCCGAATTCCTTGGTGAAGTTGAAGCTCAGCGAATCCCCGTCGCCGATGATGGGGATGGTGGTTGTGACCACTTCGCTTCCGTGGGCGGGCTTGGAGCTGCAGTAAGTCTGGTAGTTCGATTTCAGCGGCTCGCTGAGTTCATACACATACACGCTCTGCAGGATGCTGGACTGGTTGAGGTCGCACACAGAGCTGGAGTCCGCGATGGCCGAGAAATGGAAACTCTTGAACACGGGGTTGGTGCCGAGGTCGAGGGATTCCACGAACATGGGGACAAGGGTGACGCAGCTGCTGCGGGTGCTGAGCCCGAATTCGTCGTCGTTCCGTATCGAACCTATGGTGATGCGCGAAGAAGAATAGGCCGACAGGCTGTCGGACAGTTTCATCTGCACGGGGATTTCCACGGGGGAGGGGGTGATTACCTTGTATGTGTGGTTGACGGGCAGCATGCTGCCGCCAAGTTCATTATCTACTCCTACGCATCCGATGCAGCAGAGCAATGTGGCTGCAGCGGCAAAGATCCATCTGGGTTTCATCTTCTACAACTTGTCATATAGGGCGTTGTAATCGTCGATATAGCTGCCGTCTTCTATGCTGCCTGCCTTGTATGGCAGCACGGGAACCTTGAGCGCCTTGCAGTACTTGACCAGCTTCGGGTCCAGGTCCGGAGAGGCCAGTATGATACCGTCCGAATACTTGGCTGCCGTTTCAGCAAGTTTTATGCCATCCGGTTTCCCGGAGATGGGAAGGTCTTCCGTACGCAGGCTTCCGGCCAGGGCCTTGGCTGCGAAATTGTCCGGGAAGGAGACCTCTGGGATATCGTTGTAGAGGGAGAGGACCACCTTGCTCGAAGAGAAGATGGGATCGTCCCGGAACACTTTCTTCAGATATACCGGCACCAGGTGCGAGATCCAGCCCTGGCAGTGGATGATATCCGGGGCCCAGCGGAGCTTCTTGACGGTTTCCAGCACGCCCTTGGCGAAGAAGATGGCGCGCTCGTCGTTGTCGGAGAAGAAGCGCCCTTCGGCATCGGCATACACGGCCTTGCGGCGGAAATAGTCTTCGTTGTCGATGAAGTATACCTGGATGCGGGCGGCGGGGATGGATGCGACTTTGATGACAAGCGGATGGTCCACGTCCCCGATTACGATGTTGATGCCGGAGAGGCGGATGACTTCGTGAAGCTGGTTCTTGCGCTCGTTGATGCAGCCGAAACGCGGCATAAAGGAGCGGATCTCCTTTTTGCGCTCCTGGATTCCCTGCGGCAGGAAGCGCCCAACCGTAGAAATCTCGCTCTCAGGAAGATATGGAAATATCTCCGAGTTGACGAACAGGATTTTTTTAGTTGTTTCAGCCATACCGACAAAAAAATCGATTTTAACAAAGGTACGAAAATTTTTCGAAATAACCATAATTCACTATCTTTGATGCAATTTCCGAGACTATGCCCAAAGGAGAAAAGAAAAAGATAAAAAGGCGGCTGACGGGAGCCTACCTGTCCTCGGTGATCAGCATCAGCCTGGTCCTGCTGCTTATAGGCACCGCCGCTGCGCTTATCCTGAATGCCGGCCGGGTAAGCAATTACTTCAAGGAGAATATCCAGATATCCCTGCTTTGCGGCCAGGGCGTAACCGAGGCGCAGGCGGCCTCCTGCGCATCCCGCATCGATTCCCTGCCCTTCGTCCGCAGCACCGAGCTCATAGGCAAGGCCCAGGGCGAAACGGAGCTGAAGGAGATGCTCGGGGAGGATTTCCTGTCCGTATTCGAAACGGCCCCCATTCCCGTCTCCATCAACGTCGGCCTGAAGGCGGATTATGTGTCTGCCGACAGCCTTTCGCGCATCATACCGGTGCTGCAGGCCTTCCCCGAGGTGGAAGAAGTGGAGAGCAGGCAGAGCCTGGTGGAAGCCCTCAACCGCAACCTTTCCGGCATCTCGGCCGTGATGGGGGTCTTCATCCTCCTGCTGCTTTTCATCTCCTTCATACTGATAGGCAATACCGTGCGCCTGAGCCTGTATGCGCGGCGCTTCACCATACACACCATGCGCCTGGTGGGTGCCACGCGCGCGTTCATCCGGCGCCCCTTCATGCTTTCCGCCCTGGTGCAGGGGCTGGTGTCCGGCCTGATCACCTGCGGGGCCCTCTACGGGGTGCTGGTGCTGGTGCGGAGGTCCTTCCCCCAGATTTCCGGCTTGTTCACCACGGATATCCTGCTGATGGTCGGAGGCACCGTGCTCGCGTGCGGCGTGCTCATCTGCCTGCTGGCCACTTTCTTTACAGTAAACAAACTCGCCCTGGCGAGCGAAGATTCCTTATACTACTAGAAAATGGACAATAAACCTGCTATTACCCGAAAGGGTCTCAAACTGCTTCTCGCCGGCCTGCTGGTCATGGTGGCGGGATTCATCCTGATGATGGGCGGCGGACCGGAAGATCCGCAGACATTCAATTATTCGATGTTCGATTTCCGCCGTCTGGTGGCGGCTCCGGTAGTGATCGTGGCCGGGATAATAGTCGAGATAATAGCCATAGTGAGGAGGGATAAGGAATGAGCTGGCTGGAAGCATTGATACTCGGCCTGGTGCAGGGCCTTACCGAATTCCTGCCCGTGAGCAGCAGCGGCCATCTGGCCATCGGCCGTGAACTCCTCGGAGTCGAGGCTTCCGGGGACCTCGTGTTCGAAGTCACCGTGCATGCCGCCACGGTGCTCAGCACCATAGTGGTTTTCCGCAAGGAGATACTGAAACTCCTGCAAGGGCTCTTCAAGTTCAAGATGAACGACGAAACCGATTACATCCTCAAGATACTCGTGTCCATGATCCCTGTGTTCGTGGTGGGCATGTTCTTCAAGGATTATGTCGAGAGCCTGTTCGAATCGATGATGGTAGTGGGGCTGGCGCTGATAGTGACGGCTATGCTTCTCTTCTTCTCGGATTTCGCATCCAAGAAGGCTCAGGCCGAAAACGGTGCCCGCAACGGCATACGGTGGTGGCAGGCGCTGGTAGTCGGCATCGGACAGGCCTGCGCGGTCATTCCCGGGCTTTCCCGCTCCGGCACCACCATCTCCACCGGTCTTATCTGCGGCGTGAAGCGCGATGTGATGGCCCAGTTCTCCTTCCTGATGGTTCTCGTGCCCATACTCGGGGAAGCCTTTCTGGATGTTGTGGGCGGGGACATGGCGGCTTCCTCCATAGGCCTGCTGCCGCTTGCGGTAGGCTTCCTCGCCGCATTCCTCTCAGGGCTCTTCGCCTGCAGTGTGATGATTGCGCTGGTGCGCCGCGCCCGCCTCAGCTGGTTTGCCCTCTACTGCGCCATAGTAGGCGTGCTGGTTCTCATCTTTGCATAAATGGAGAGGTCGAAGACTTATTTTGTCGCAGATGTGCACCTCGGGCTCAAGGCCAATGACCCGGCCGGGCGCGAGGAGCGCTTCGTGCAGTGGCTCAAGAGCATACGCAAGCCCGATACAAAGGCTCTCTGGCTGCTCGGGGATATTTGGGATTTCTGGTATGAATACAGGGATGTGATTCCACGCGAAGCCGCCCGTGTGACCGCGCAGATACTGAATCTGGTGGACGACGGAATCGAGGTGTACTACATCCCCGGCAACCACGATATCTGGCTTTATTCTTTCTGGCAGGATATGGGGGTGAAGGTGCTGCCCCAGACTCAGGAGCTGGAACTCGGGGGCAAGCGTTTCCTGCTTGGCCACGGAGATGGCCTGGGCGGCGCCAAGTGGGGATACAGGCTGATGCTGCGCATCTTCCACAGCCGTGTCTGCCAGGTGCTTTTCAATCAGCTGCATCCATGGCTGGCCTACCGCTTCGGCACGGACTGGAGCAATTCCAACCGCCGCAAACACGGTGGCTACAAGTTCCGCGGAGCGGACGAACCCCTCTACCGTTTTTGTATGGAATTCAACCGGCGCACGGCGTCGGCAGGGTACATTAGGGGCGGAGCCCCTGATAGACATGATGAAGAAGTCGGAATCGACTATTTCATCTTCGGACACTTCCACGATGCAGTGGATATGGATCTGCCATCCGGCGGCCGCCTGATCGTCCTCAAAGACTGGATAGGCGACACAGCCCCCCACTACGCCTGCTTCGAAGGTACGGAACTGACCGTCTTTTAATCTTCTTTCAGCATCTCCTTGGCTTCCTTGAGGCCATCGCGCATCAGCTTGGCTTCTTCTTCCTTGCGCCTGCGCTTGTCTTCGCGCGAGGCTACGGTGCTCTTGAGGTAGTCGCGCTTGATGACGGTTTTCTTCGGTTGCTCGAAGAATACTGCGAAGTAGAACGAGTCCCAGTGCCCTTTGTTCCATATACCCACCAGTTCTTCGAGTTTCGCGTCCTCTCCTTCCGGGTCGTAACGTTTCTTCAGGTTCTGCCCGAACATCCTGGCAATCAGCTGCCAGAAGTTGGCGGAGAATGAACTCCGGTACTGCTTGATGATTTCGAAAGGCGGGATCCCGCATTCCCTGTC
>DGUE01000098.1 GCA_002393895.1 Bacteroidales bacterium UBA4318 | reverse complement strand
GAGGCTGAGCCGGCGCCTGAACTTCCCGCCGAACCTCAGGCCGAGGCCGAGCCCGCGCCTGAACTTCCCGCCGAACCGCAGGCCGAAGCCGACGCTCCGATTCTGGAACTTCCGGACGTTGAATAACGCTTTGCTAAAAAGGAACTGACTGAATGATTCGTTGCGCGCGGAACACGTTTTCCGCGCGCAACGCTGTAATAGAAGGAGGAACGCGGCAATGAGCGAGGCGCCAGGAGACGGACGTTCGGCGCGCGGCGCAAACGGGAACGGAGCCTTTGATCCGTTGCGCTCGTCGGTCGCCTATGTTAAGAACGTCGGGCCGCACTTTGCCGAAATCCTCGCCAAAATGGGAATTACGCGCGCGTTCGATCTGCTCTTTTTCTTTCCGCGCGATTATCAGGAAGTTTTTCTAAAGCGTTCCGTCGACGATCTTGTCGAGGGGGAAACGCAGTCTGTCTGCGGCGTTATTGAAGATTACAGTACGCGCTATTCGCGCGTCGGCATGATAACGACGCTCTGGGTTTCGCTCGGCGCCGACCGCGTTCGCGGAACCTGGTTTGGGGTCGAATACGTCGTCAAGGGGTTCTACACGGGCCGTCCCCTCATTCTGACGGGCTCTCCCAAATGCAAAGACGGCGTCTGGACCTTTTCTCATCCGACGCTCGTCTACCTTAACGACGAATTCGACCGTTCGGAAAAGGAATTTGACCCCGGTTCAGAACTCGAGGAACTGCGCATTCTGCCCGTCTACCGCCTGACCGAAGGAATCGGCCCTGTCCGCATGCGCCGCATTATGAAGAACGCGCTCGTTCGACTGCCCGATCTGCTCCCTGAGGCGTTGCCCGACGCCCTGCTGACCAAACGCGGACTTCCGCGCATTGCCGACGCGATTCGTAATATTCATTTTCCCAAATCGCTCGAAGACGCGCGGAGCGCGCGCCGCCGGTTCGCGTATCAGGAGCTTCTCGTACTTCAGCTTGCGCTTGCGATCTGCCGTATCCGCCGCCGCGTCAATATGAAGGCGATTCCGCTCCCGCGTTCGGCGAAAATCGATTCGCGAATACGCGCGCTCTTTCCGTTCGAACTTACCGACGCGCAGCTTGGCGCTATTCGAGAGATTTCCGAAGACATGGGCAAGTCGACGCCTATGAACCGGCTCCTGCAAGGGGACGTCGGGGCCGGCAAGACCGCGGTCGCTCTCTACGCCGCGCTTCAGGCGATCGCCAACGGAGCGCAGGCCGCCGTGATGGCGCCGACGGAGGCGCTCGCGCGTCAGCACTTGCGCACGTTTAAGCTCTATTTGCGCAACAGTTCCGTCAAGGTTGTTCCGCTCTTTGGCGGGCAGAGCGCGTCCGAACGCGCCCAAATACTCGACGAGATCCGCTCGGGCGAGGCGCAGATTGTCGTCGGAACGCAGGCGCTCGTGTGCAACAATATTGAATTCAAACGCTTGGGGCTCGTCGTGATCGACGAGCAGCACAAGTTCGGCGTTAAGCAAAGGGCGTCTCTTAAATCGGCGCCTGAAGTCGAGCCCCATTATCTGGTAATGACGGCAACGCCAATTCCAAGGACATTGGCGATGACGCTATACGGGGATCTGGACGTATCGGTGATAGACGAACTGCCGCCGGGCAGGAAGCCGGTAAAAACAGCCATGATTTCAGATGCGAAAAAGGCTTCCGTCTACAAATTCATGCGCGAGCAGATTGCCCTGGGCAGGCAGGTTTTCGTGGTATATCCATTGATTTTCGAAAGCGAAAAGATAGATCTTAACAACCTGGAGATGGGTTACGAAGAAATCCTGAAGCGTTTCCCGGACCCTGATTATAAAGTGGCGATAGTGCATGGGCAGCAGACTGCCGAGGTCAAGAACTTCAACATGGCGGCTTTCGTGGCCGGTCGGGCGCAGATTCTGGTTTCCACCACAGTGATCGAGGTGGGAGTGGATGTGCCGAACGCCAGCGTGATGGTAATCGAGAGCGCGCAGCGCTTCGGCCTCAGCCAGCTGCACCAGTTGCGAGGACGCGTGGGGCGTGGAGCCGACGAGAGCTACTGCATACTGGTTCACGATTTCAAGACCTCCGCCGAGGCGAAGAAGCGCCTGGAGCTGATGTGCGCCACCAATGACGGCTTCGAGATTGCAGAAGAAGATATGAAGATGCGTGGCCCCGGGGACCTGGAAGGCACCCAGCAGAGCGGTCTTCCCATCAAGCTGAGCATAGCATCGCTTGCCAAAGACGGTCTGATGCTTAACGAAGCCCGCACTTATGCCGACAAAGTTCTGGCAGCAGACCCGAAGCTTGAACTGCCCGTAAATGAGAGGCTGGCAGAAGAATTGAGAAAAGGTAAATACAACATAAAAGATTACAGTAAAATCAGTTAAGTATATGAAACTTATTAAATCCCTCCTCGTTATGGCGATAGCAGTATCCTGTGCCAAGAGCACTTATGTGGAACCTGTGCAGGTGGATATCAAAGATGGAGTCATGACTCCTGAAGTCCTTCTGTCCCTCGGGCGTCTTTCCGATCCCCAGCTTTCGCCGGATGGCAGCAAGATCCTCTACGGAGTGTCCTACCAGTCCATCGAGAACAACAATTCTCTTCGCAATCTCTTCATCTGCAATCCGGATGGCTCAGGCCGCGTGCAGCTTACCCGCGAGGGCAAGAGCGTGAACAATGCCCGCTGGAGCAAGGATGGCAAGACCATCTACTTCATCCAGGGCGGCCAGCTCTACAAGGCTCCCTTCAAGGGTAACAAGCTCGGCAAGAAGGTGAAACTCAGCGAAGTGCCTAACGGCATGGGCGAGTTCAAGATTTCTCCGGACGAGGCACAGATCATCTACACCAGCACCATCAAGAATACGGCCGTGGTGCAGCCTGCGGATACCGATCCCAAACTCGACAAGGCGCAGGCCTATGCAACCGAGAACCTGATGTACCGCCACTGGGACCATTGGGTGACCGACGTTCCCCGCAGCTACGTCGCGCCCCTCAACGGAAGCAAGATCACCGCAGAGAACTCCATCGACATACTAGGCACGGACGAACTTTTCGAACTCCCTACAGAGCCCTTCGGCGGAGTGGAGCAGCTCGAC
Source organism: Bacteroidales bacterium UBA4318 (assembly GCA_002393895.1). The sequence continues at coordinate 10,346 of DGUE01000098.1, read as the reverse complement.
TGGGCACCGGACAGCAGGCACATCGCCTACAGCTGCCGCAAGAAAGTCGGAAAGGAGTATGCCTTCAGCACCAATACATCCATCTACATCTATGACGTGGTCACCGGCGAGACTGTGGCAGTCACGGAAAAGGGTGGATACGACACCGATCCCGTATGGAGCCCAGACGGAGAGCATCTGGCATGGATCTCTATGCCGCGCGACGGCTATGAGGCTGACCAGCAGCGCCTTATGGTAGCAGATATCGACTTCGGCGTGGCCGGTGAGGTCGGGCAGACCGCCGGTGTCAGCGCCGCCAACATCCGCCGCCTGGGCGAGGACTTCGACCACGATGTGGCAGGGCCCGTCTGGCACAAGGACAAGATTTACTTCAACGCCCTGATGGGCGAGGCGGTTCAGAGTATTTTCCGCGCCAGCCTGGACGGCACCATCGAGCGCCTCACCCCCGGCGACTGGTGGACCGATTTCTTCTCCCCCTTCGCAATTCTCGAGAAAGATGGGGGCGTGGAGCTGCTGACTTCCTACTATTCGCTGGAGTTCCCGGTCGAACTTGTGAGCGTCATCCCCGGGGCAGAGCCTGTCCGCAAGCAGATCACTACCGAAAACAAGCACATCCTCGACCAGCTCTCCCCCATCAAGGAAGAGTCCGTTTTCGTGGAGACCGTGGACCATCAGCAGATGCAGTGCTGGGTGGTCTATCCTCCGGAGTTTGACGAGAACAAGGTTTATCCCGCCATCGAAATCGTGCTTGGAGGCCCTCAGGGCAGCAATTCCCAGGATTGGAGCTACCGCTGGTGCTATCGCATGATGGCCCAGCAGGGCTACATCGTCATCCTCCCCAACCGCCGCGGCACTACCGCTTTCGGCCAGGCCTGGAAGGAGCAGATTTCGGGAGATTATCCCGGCCTCAACATGCAGGACTACCTGGCTGCCGGGCGCTACATCAAGAGCAAGCCCTACGTCGGCAAGCTTGCATGTGTGGGTGCATCCTACGGCGGATACTCGGCATACATGCTCGAAGGCCTGCACGGGGATCTCTACGATTGCTTCATCGCCCACGCAGGCATCTTCGACGAGAAGCAGCTCTGGTTTACTACCGAGGAGATGTGGTTCGCAAACTGGGATAACGGCGGCCTCACGGAATACGCCTACAACCCTGCGGCAGGCATAGGCCCTGCCGGCGATGGCATCACCTTCGGAGGCATGCAGCAGGCAGGTGCGCCTTACGCATCCACACCCAAGGCGCAGAGGCACTATGGCAACTCTCCTTCATCCATGGTCACCAAATGGCATACGCCCATACTCTGCATCCACGGCGGAATGGACTTCCGCATCCCCTACGAGCAGGGCATGGCCGCATTCAACGCCGCCCAGATGATGGGAGTTCCTTCCAAACTGATTGTCTTCCCCGAAGAGAATCACTGGATCCTGCAGCCCCAGAACGCCCTTTTCTGGCATAGGAATTTCTTCGATTGGCTCAATAAATGGTGCAAATAATGAAAAGACTCTTTTTGATTCTGGTTCCCGCAGCGCTTGTCTTGAGCGCCTGCGGGAGCGCCGGCAAACTCCCAAAAGAGAAGGCTGACAACCCCAAAGATGAGGTGGTCGAAATCGGATACGGTTCAACCACACGCGAAGCCCTGGGTTTTGCGGTGGATAAAGTGAATGTGGATGATGCCACTGTCAGAAGTTACAGCAGCATTGCCGACTATTTAAGAAGCCGCGTTCCGGGAGTGGAAGTCAACGCCAACGGCACAGTGCAGATACGCGGGCAAAAGACTTTCACAGGCCCTGCAGAGGCACTGGTGGTGGTGGATGATGTGATTTGCAACAATATCAACACCATCAATCCCAATCAGATACACTCTGTGCAGGTTCTCAAAGACGGAGGCAGTACCGCCATATACGGCAACCGCGGAGGAAACGGCGTTATTCTGATTACCACCAAGATGGCCTACCAGCAGGAACAGGAAAGAATTGCCAAGCGCAAAGCCGAAAAAGAGGCCCGCAAGGCAACTAAGAAGAAAAAAGAATGAGCCGGGTATCCAACTGGATTCAACCCAGACTTAGGTTATGGGCGATTTACAGGGAACTTGGATATGTTCCCTGGCGGAAGCAGCGTGAGACAAAGCAAAATAAAGATGGCATCTTCAAAGGTACCGGAGAGGCTATCATTCCGTTCCTGAACAATGATGCCAAGCGCACATTCTCCCACCTTTTCTTAAGGCCGGGATTTATGATCCGGGACTATATCCGCGGGCAGCACGAACGATATCTTGCACCTTTTACCGCACTGCTGGTGTTCTATTCTGTCTTTACTCTTCTGCTGGCCGTGGTGCAGCCCGGCGCGGTAAAGTCCACCATTGCCGATGGTTTGATCGAAGGTTTGGAGAACTCTGATCTCCAGATGGATCTGGCCGTTAATAAAAATACCATCCAGGTGGACAGTACTACGAGGAGCGATAAATCCAATAGGATAATCCAGTCATTGCTGTCCACTGCTACCCAGTCATTGATCCTGACGCATCTGGATTTGTATCCGGAGAAAGCCGATACTCCATGGAAAGATTCTCTGGCGGCAGTCGAAGGCGACCTTAGAAGCAAAGGTATTCCGTTGTTTCTGGGGAACTTCCTGCTGCTATGGTTCGCCATGGTCTGGTTACTCCGGAAGAAACACAACGTCAGCGTCTCCGGTGCAGCCGCAGCATCGGCCTATGTCCTTTGCCAGTTTTGTGTCTTTATGTTCTTGGCGCTATTGGTCACCTTTGGAAAAAGCGCGGACCTGGGCGTCTTCGTGATGGGAATCCTGTTGTTTATAGACTATCGCCAGTGGCTTGGACTCGGCAACCGCCCAGCCCTCAAACTCACCATCAAAACCGGCCTCATCTACCTACTGGTAACCATCCTCTTCTACTTCCTCTTAAGCATGGTACTCGTCGCCATCGCGCTTATAAGGGCATAGGGGGCCTGTAGAAGGCACTCTCATTCCGTATATTTGTTTATCAGGCGTACCATGAGGTCGTTGAGATGCTCAACCTGATATTCACCGACAGTGGCGGCAATGTGATCGTTGCCGACTCCGCTGTCGTTGGTGATAAAGACATAGGTGCCTCCGGTAGGTATCGAGAAGAAACGGAGCATGAATTCGGTGTTCTTATCCACACCGCTTGCGGCGACGGGAATAAGTTTAATTCCCTGGGCTGCGTATGATTCCACGGACTTCTGAAGGCTTTTGATGATTGCGTCTTCGTGGTGAGCCGGAGCGTCAAGAAGCATGAAGGCCAGTTTTGCACATGGAACTTCGCTCCAGGACAGTTTCTGCAAGCCAGTCTCAAGGGCGGTATGTACTGCTTCGGGATAGTCTCCGCCACCGCCGGCGTTTTGCTTCTTGATGAACTCTATAGTAGTGCTGGCTTTGGTCGAGAAATCAGAGACCTTGGTAACATAATTATCTCCCTTGTCCCTATAAAACAATGCGGATGTGCGGAAAGTGACATCACTCTGCGTCTGCGCCGTCCTATCCAGGATATCCAAAAGGTCTTTCTTCAAGAAATTGATTTCATCTCCCATAGAACCGGTAGCATCCACAATAAAAGCCACATCTGCGAGTTTTTTCGCAGTGGGAACCGTTGCTACGGTATAGACATTCATGGTTTCCTTTTGCTCCGCATTCCACTTGCTCACAACAGGATTCCCGGCAACTTGCTTGTCATCCAAGAAGATGGAAAGAGACGCATTGTCCACCTCGGTATCTTTCTGGAATAGCGAGACCCAGCAATCAGCACGTCCGGCATTATCGGTGTATGTGCTCCAGACAGGGGCGCCATTTCTGTTTAGGGACACTTTCACACCACGGGCAGGATTCTGATTGGAGTCCTGGACCAGCACTGCAACCCTGTTATTCGTATAGAATCCCCAATAATCGCACATCCCCGCCAGATCTACCTTATACCCATTCTGGTCCTCGGAAGCCGGAGAAAGCATCAGATTGCTCCAGAACATCCAATTATCCAAATCATTCCACTCCCCTGCGGTTACGACACCGGCGGATGCCCCTCCAGAACCATCAGCAGCATCAAGACCTGCCTCACTAGGCGAATAGTCTCCACGCATAAAACCATCCCCATCCATTTTTGAACAGGAAACAGCGGCCAGGGCAATAGAAATAACAATACCAGATAACAGTGCAAATCTTTTCATAATAATATCTTTTTACTATTAAAACCCACAGATTCGAAAACCTTGCACCAGGTATTTATTTGTTTTCCGGACGGAGTTTGGCGTATTTGAGGAGAAGAACCTTCGTGCCGTAGTTATCGAAATCGATAACGGCCTTAAGTTCCGGGAATTCGCCGGTGATTTCCTTGATGAGGCCGGGGCCGAAGCGGTTGTGTTCTACTCGTTCGCCGACGTAGAGTTCTTTCATCGGCACGGGCACGAAGTTCGGGTCGATCACGTCGGGCTTGGCTACCGGCGGCACAACGCGGGTAGTGGATGCCGGCGCGGTTTGTGCGTCAGCCTTCGGCCAGCCAATGCCAGAACCGGGCTCCCCCTGCGGGACACGGTCTGGCCCTTTGGCTGGCGCGGATGGATAGGACCGCGCCGGGCCTGAACGGCCATAGGTGCTATAACCGGTACTGCGGGTGCTGTAACCGCCGAATCTGGAGCCTGACGACTGACGGAACCAGAACGGCATTCCGGAATCATCGTCATCATCCTCCATGTCGAAATCACTGTCCCTCAATGGATTAGCAACATACTGGGTATCTATCTCACGGATGAAACGGCTCGGAGCGTTGCTCTCGTGCTTGCCGTTTCGCATACGGGTAGATGCAAACGATACACCCACAGCCCGCTTGGCACGGGTAAGGGCCACATAGAACAGACGCCTCTCTTCCTCGATATCGGCCGGCGAAGCCATCATCCCTCCGGACGGAAAGAGATTCTCCTCCATTCCGGCAATATATACATAGGGAAACTCCAGGCCCTTGGCGGAGTGGACAGTCATCAGCGCCACCTTGTTGCTGCCGTTGTCGTCCTTGTCTTCAGTATCGGCATTGCTCAGCAGGGAGGTCGTTTCCAGGAAATCCGCCAGGGTGATACGTATGGAAGAAATTGCCTCCTCATCCGCATACACATCCGCCAGGATATCTTCCACCCTCTCCTCCTTGAACGCCTGCACCGAGTTAAGCAACTCGTCCAGATTGGAAGTGCGCGCCATTCCCTCGATGGAAGTATCCGACTTATAAAAGGCGTAAAGCCCTGATTCATCGTAGATTTGCCGAGCCACGTCGAATGCGTCCCCCTTCGCGGCAGCAACCGCAAGCCGGTTCACCAGAGCACAGAACTCGCGGATCTTCGTCATCGCCGCAGGCCGGAGGAACTCGAAGAAATCCTCGCATGCCGCGGCCTTGAAAAGGGAAGATACTCCCCTGGCGCGCCGCAGTTCGTTCAGCCCGGAGATGGATGTATCCCCTATCCCGCGGCTGGGCTTTCCAACCGCGCGCTTGAAGGACTCGTCGTCATTCACGTTCACCGCCAGCTTGAACCAGGCCATCATGTCCTTGATTTCCGCCCGGTCGAAGAAGGAATTGCCGGAGTAAATCATATAAGGTATATTCTTCCGGCGGAGCGCCTCCTCCAGCGCCCTGGACTGGGAGTTGGTGCGGTAAAGGATGGCAAAATCCGAGTACTCGGCCTTCTCCTGCATCACCCTGGAGATGATTTTACTCACTATCTGCACAGCTTCCTCCTGCTCGGTGAAGGACTTGATCAGTTCGATCTTCTCCCCCGCCTCACCCTTGGAATAGCAGGTCTTGGGGATGCGGCCTTCATTGTGCGCTATGACCGAATTTGCAGCATCCACGATATTGCGGGTAGAACGGTAATTCTGCTCCAGGCGAATGATTTTGCTCTCCGGGTAATCCTTCTGGAAATTCAGGATATTCTGGATCTGCGCCCCTCGGAACGCATAGATCGACTGGCTGTCATCCCCCACCACGCAGATGTTCCGATGCCGGGCGGCAAGCTTCTTCAGAATCAGGTACTGCGCATAATTCGTGTCCTGATACTCATCCACAAGAATATGGTCGAAGCGCGAAGCGATCTCCGCACAGGCTTCCGGATTATCCCTCAGGAGGATGTTCATATTCAGGAGGATGTCGTCGAAGTCCATCACTCCGTTTTCCTTCAGTTTCTGCTGGTAGAGTTCATAAACCTTCCAAAGGAACGGCTTCTTTCCGTGCTCGTCCTGCTGGGTGAATTCAGTCTTGGCTTTGTAGGCAGCCGGGGTAAAGAGGCCGTTCTTCGCGAACGAGATCCTGGCCAGTACCTCGCGTGGCTTGTATGTTTTTTCGTCCAGTTTTAGTTCCTTGACGCATGCCTTGACGGCGCTCTCGGAATCGGATCGGTCGTAGACGGTGAAATTGCCGGGATAGCCGATCGTGACTGCATAGTCCCTGAGGAACCTGATGAAAACCGAATGGAAAGTCCCCATCACCACGCCTCTGGCAGCCCTGCGGCCCACGAGAAGGGCGATTCTTTCCTTCATCTCCTCGGCAGCCTTCTTTGTAAAAGTCAGCGCCAGCACACGGGATGGATCCATCTTTTGCCCGTCCGGCCCGGTTTCCTGAGCCAGAATATATGCCACACGGCTGGTAAGGACCTTGGTTTTGCCCGATCCCGCACCTGCCACAATCAACACCGGGCCGCTCAAATATTCCACCGCCCTTCTCTGCTCTGGATTCAATCCTTCAAGAATCGCCTCCTGTCTTTCCTTCTTTTCCATCATAATGGCACGAAAATACGGAAAAAATATTGATAAATCCTTATAATTATACTTGTTTCTCTGCTGTTTTTTTCATCCCCCGTTTTACCGACTTTTCCCGCTGTTCAAATCTGTTTCATTCTCCCTCCGACCTGTAGAGGTTTCGACCATTTTCCTCAACAGGTAGGGCAAAAAACAGCCGACCCGTAGAGGTTTCGGGCGTTTTCCTCGACGGGTGGGGCAAAAAACAGCCGACCTGTAGAGGTTTCGGGCATTTTCCTCTACAGGTAGGGCAAAAAACAGCCGACCTGTAGAGGTTTCGGGCGTTTTCCTCGACGGGTAGGAGGGAAAGCGGCAGAAAACCAAATTAAAAAGAGAATAATCCCCAAAAAATGGCTATCTTCGCAGGTTATTTTTGCGCGGGTACGCAAGCACACGCACAAAACACAGCAAGCAACAACAAACAATACAACACACAATGTCCAAAAACATCGTTTTGAAAAAAGGGCTTGACATTCCCGTAAGCGGGGCTGCCGAGCTCTGTCTTTCCAAGACCGTGTCGCCCGACATCGTTGCCGTAGAACCCACCGCACTCAAAGGATTCACTCCCCGCCTCCTCGTCAAAGAAGGCGACAAGGTGCTCGCAGGTTCACCCGTCATGGCCGACAAGAAGAATCCCGACATCCTTCTTGCCTCTCCCGTGAGCGGAACCATCCAGGCAATCGTCCGTGGCGACAAGCGCAAGCTCCTGGCAGTGACGGTGCTCTCCGACGACAATCAGGAATACCTGAAGTCGGAGCCCAAGGCCGCCAACGCCGAAGAAGTCAAGGAAAGCCTTCTCAAATCCGGTCTGTGGCCGTTCATCGTCCAGAGGCCCTACGGCATAGTTGCAGATCCTGCAGCCACGCCTAAGTCCATTTTCGTTTCCGCATTCTCAACAGCACCCCTTGCCGCCGACACCGAGTTCACCCTCGGAGCAAAAGTCAGCGACATCCAGGCAGGCATCAACGCCCTCGCGAAGATTGCCAGGGTGCATGTCGGCATCGCAACGCCCGATTCCGCATTCGCCAAGCTCGAGAACGCCGAAATCACCATCTTCAGCGGCAAGCATCCCGCCGGCAACGTCGGAGTGCAGATCGCGGCCATCAGCCCCATCCTCAAGGGAGACACTGTATGGACCGTCAGCCTCCATGGCCTCGCCGCCATCGGAAGGTTCTTCGCCAAGGGAGTCTACGACGTCCGCCGCAAGGTGGCAGTCGCAGGCCCCGCAGCCATCGAGCCCGCATATGTCGAAACCCTCCCCGGCGCTCCCATGAAGACCCTGGCAGGCTTCTACGGCGGATATTCGGAAGGAATCCGCATCATCAGCGGCGACATCCTCTCCGGAAAGGCAGTTGGCGCAGACGGCTTCCTCGGATTCTTCGACGACACCGTCACCATCATCCGCGAAGGCACCGAACCCGAACTCCTCGGATGGGCCAAACCCGTACGCTGGAGCCAGTTCAGCACCGACCATTCCTACTTCTCCTGGCTCACCCCCTGGCGCAAGTACGACATGGACACCAACCTCCACGGAGGTCCCCGCGCGTTCGTCATGAACGACGCATATTACGCCAAGGTGCTCCCCATGGGCATCTTCCCGCTCTACCTCATCAAGGCCTGCCTCGCTGGAGACATCGACAAGATGGAGCAGTTCGGCATCTATCAGGTTCTTCCCGAGGATCTTGCACTCTGCGAGTACATCGACCCTTCCAAGAACTACATTCAGGAAATGATAGCTCAGGGCATAGACCTGATGCTCAAAGAAATGGCTTAAGATTATGAAGAAATTCTGGCTTGCAACAGTGGATGCCTTCTCGACCTTCCTGAAGGTTCCCGGCACGGTCACCAGGAAAGGTGCACACGTGCGCGATGCGATCGATCTTAAGCGCATTATGATCATCGCTGTGATATCCGTGATTCCCGCCGCCATCTTCGGCATGTGGAATGTCGGCTATCAGCACTCCCTGGCCATCGGAGACGGCCGTCTCCAGATCCTGGCCAACTTCTGGTACGGATTCCTCAAGGTGCTGCCTCTCTACGTGGTGGCATACGGAGTGGGTCTGTTCATAGAATTCTTCTCCGCAGGAATCAGGAACGAAGAGGTGAACGAAGGCTACCTGATGTCAGGTATGCTCATTCCTCTCATCGTTCCCGTCACGGTTCCGCTCTGGATGCTCGCAATCGCTGTCGCCTTCAGCGTGATCTTCGTGAAGGAATGCTTCGGCGGCACCGGCATGAACATCTGGAACCCGGCACTCGTCACCCGCGCCTTCCTCTTCTTCTCCTATCCTTCGGCGATGTCCGGCTCTCAGTGCTGGATCAGCCTCAAGGCAGGCGAGCAGGTGGTAGACGGCTTCACCGGAGCCACTCCCCTCGCCCTTGACGGAGCAGCGGCGCAGTACGGCACCGGCATCTGGGACTACATCATCGGCACCATCCCCGGTTCGGTGGGTGAAACTTCAGTGATCGCGATCCTGCTCGGCGCAGCCATCCTTATCTGGACGGGCGTAGCCAGCTGGAAGATCATGCTCTCCTCCGTGGCCGGCGCCCTCTTCGTGGGCGGCCTCGCCAATCTCGGCGGCGTGGGCATCCCCGCCTGGGAACACCTGATCCTGGGTGGATTCGCCTTCGGTACCGTCTTCATGGCCACCGACCCCGTCACTTCGGCACAGACCGAGTGCGGCAAGTGGATCTACGGCTTCCTCGTGGGTGCCATCTGCGTCACGGTGCGCCTCTTCAACCCCGGTTATGCCGAGGGTATGATGCTGGCCATCCTGCTGGGCAACACCTTCGCTCCGCTCATCGACCATTACGTGGTTAACGGCGCCATGAAGCGCCGCACCAAGGCCGCAATGAAAACCGCTTAAACTGAAAGAGTCATGAACACAAACAACAATCTCTATACAGTTGTCTACACTACCATCATAGTGGTGATAGTGGCAGCGGTTCTCGCATTCGTGAGCCAGAGCCTCAAGAGCAGGCAGGATGCCAACGAAAAGGCAGAGACTATCAGTCAGATGCTCACCGCCGGCGGATTCGGCAGCAAGGCCGAGTTCCAGGCAATGGGCAATGCAAAAGTGCTTGAGACCTACGGAAACGAGGTGGCAGCCGCCTTTACGGTGGATGCCGCAGGCGCAAAAGTTGCCGACCTCGACATCGCTGCCAAGGAGGTCTTCTCCCGCAGCCAGCTCAAGGCACAGAACTATAAGGTGAAGGCCGGCGAAGGCTACGAGCTTCCCGTCTTCATATTCAAGAACGGCATAAGCGTGGTTCCCGTCTACGGCGCAGGCCTGTGGGGTCCCGTCTGGGGCTACATCGCCTTCGAGCAGGACGGCAAGACCATCCACGGCGCATACTTCGACCACGAATCCGAGACTGCCGGCCTCGGCGCCCGCATCAAGGACGATCCTGCCTTCCAGGCTGAGTTCGTCGGCGAGCAGGCCTGGTTCGGCGAGAGCCCCGTATTCGCCATCGTCAAGGGCGGAGCTCCCGCAGAAGACGGCAAGAGCCTGGTGGACAACAAGATCGACGCCATCAC
>DGUE01000049.1:8480-13798 GCA_002393895.1 Bacteroidales bacterium UBA4318 | reverse complement strand
AGCGGTAGGTCACGACGTCGAGCAGGGCCGGTCCTTCCTTCTTCTCGAGGAGGGCCTTCTTGCGGCGGAATGCGTCGATGACCGCGAGGGGATCATATCCGTTCACGCGTTCTGCGTGCCAGGCTTCGGGGTTGAAACCTGCGCCGAGGCGTGCCGGGAAGGTGTATCCCATGGTCTCGCCATTGGTCTGTCCGCCCATGGCGTACTGGTTGTCCATCACGTTGATGAGTACCGGCAGGCCGCCTTTCATGTCGCCCTCCCAGAGGGTATGGAACTGGTCCATGGATGCGAAGGTCATGCCTTCGAGGACCGGGCCGCGGGCCATTGCACCGTCGCCGAGGTTGGCAACGACGATACCCTTCTTGCGGTTGACTTTCTTGTAGAGGGCTGCGCCGACTGCGATGGAGCCGCTGCCGCCCACGATGGCGTTGTTGGGATAGATTCCGAAGGGGGTGAAGAAGGTGTGCATACTTCCGCCCAGGCCCTTGTTGAAGCCGGTGGTGCGGGCGAAGATCTCGGCGATGGCGCCGTAGATGAGGAAGCGCACTCCGAGTTCCTTGGTATCTTTGCCGGTGTAGCCCTTCTTCGCTACCTCCAGGGTGGCTCCGCCCCAGAACTCTTCCATAATCTTCTTGAGTTCCTTGTCGGGGAGGATCTGGATACTGCGCAGACCCTTGGCGAGGATTTCGCCGTGGCTGCGGTGGCTGCCAAAGATAAAGTCGTCGGTGTCGAGGTTGTAGGCCATACCTACTGCGGCCGCTTCCTGACCTGCGGAAAGGTGGGCAGGGCCGGGGTTGTTGTATTCCACTCCATTGTAACCGCCCGTGGTCTTGACCAGATTGAGCATGGTCTCGAACTCGCGGATGGTGAACATGTCGCGGTAGATGCGGAGGAGATCCTCCTTGGTAAAGTTGCCCTCTTTAAGTTCTTCCTTTACAGTTTTCTTGTACTGCATTACGGGGATTTTGGGGAACTTGATCTCGTGCTCTTTGGGGCGGAGGGTGACTTCGGGATCGATATAAAGTGATTTAGGCATGGCTGTTATTTGATTGTAAATGCGGTTTCTTTGATGATTTCAGATACTGTAGGATGAGGGAATACCACCTCTTTGAGCTGCTCGAGAGTCATTTCCTGTTCTATGGCGATGCAGGCTGCGTTGATTATCTCGGAGCAGGGGTTGCCCATCATGTGGACGCCCAGAACCTCGTGGTACTTTGCTCCGACGATGATCTTGCAGATGCCCTCGCCGCGCTCGTTTTCTGCCACGAAACGGCCGGAATAGGCCATGGGGAGCTTGACCACCTTGTAGTCGATTCCCTGCTTCTTGGCTTCTTCTTCGGTGATGCCGGTGCCGGCAACTTCGGGATTGGTGTAGACCACTCCGGGGATGGCGTTGTAGCGCATGTGGTCCTTCTTGCCGAGGATGTTGTTCACTGCAACCTCGCCTTCGCGGGATGCGGTGTGTGCAAGCATGGAGAATCCGGTCACGTCGCCGGCGGCATAAACGCCGGGGATATTCGTGCGCATGTGCTCATCCACCTTGATGCCGTAAGGACGGCCGGCGGGGTTGAGGGCGAGCTCGACGCCGAGGTTCTCGAGACCATATCCCTGCAGATTTGCACGGCGGCCTACGCTCACAAGGATCTTGTCTCCGCTCACGCGGCAGACCTTTCCTTCGGGATCTTCATACACCACAGTGTTGCCTTCGATTCCGGTGACCTTGCACTTGAGGCAGAACTGTATGCCCTTCTTCTCGTATTGCTTCTGGAGCATGGCGCTGATTTCGTCGTCCAGGGGACCGAGGATCTTGGGAAGCATCTCCACCACTGTCACCTTGGTGCCGAGGGTGCTGTAGAATGCAGCGAATTCCATTCCGATGACGCCGCCGCCGATAACCACGAGCTCCTTGGGCTGCTCTTCGAGGGCGAGGATCTCACGGTTCGTTACGATGACATCGCCTGCCTCTTTCAAGCCCGGGAACGGAGGAACTGCGGCTTCGGAACCGGCGCAAATGAGCAGGTTCTTTGCGGTGTAGGATTCTTCTCCGGCCTTGACGGTGATGCCATCCTTGCCGCGGCCTTCGATGACTGCCTGCTGGTCCACGACTGTTACCTTGTTGGCTTTCATCGCGGCCTTGACGCCGGCCACCAGTTTCTTGACGACCTTGTTCTTGCGGGCTACAATCTCTTCGTACTTGAAAGTAGGATTCTCGGTGTAGACTCCGTAGTGGTCGCCGTCCTTGGCGTAATTGTAAACCTTAGCGCTGTAGAGCAGGGTCTTGGTGGGGATGCATCCTTCGTTGAGGCATACTCCGCCGAGGCTCTTGCGCTCGAACAGTACTACATTCAGACCTTCGGCTCCGGCCCTTTCAGCGGCAACATATCCGCCCGGGCCTCCGCCGATAATCGCTAAATCAAAAATCTGTTCCATTTATTTGATGTTGTTTTGTTTTGTCATTCCGAACGAAGTGAAGGAATCTAGAATTCCACTTCCAACGTTTCGATTTCCGTCGCAACCTGCTTGAGGAACCTGGTAGCCTCGCCGCCGTCGATTGCGCGGTGGTCGTAGGTGAGGCTGAGGCCCAGGTAAGGCACGAATGCGTATACGCCGGAGCCGAGGTCCTTGGGCCTGGGAACTATAGTTCCTACTCCGAGGATGGCGCTCTGCGGCACGTTGATGATGGGAGTGAACCACTCAACTCCGTATCCGCCGAGGTTGCTGACGGTGAAGCTGCCGGCTTCAGCTGCAAGCAGGTCAGGGTTGAATGCGCCCTTCTTGCATGCGTCGGCTGCTTTCTTAAGCTCCTTGCTGAGGCCGATTATGCTGAGTTCGTCGGCATTCTTGATTACCGGCACCATCAGGCCGCGTTCAGTGTCGACCGCGCAGCCGAGGTTGACCGCCTTGAAGATGCGCATCGCATCGCCGAGGCAATGGGAGTTGACATTCGGGAACTTCTGCAGGGCCTTGATGACGGCAAAGCAGACGAAGTCGTTGATGGTGATGTTTGCATCGATCTTTCCTTCTTCGAGGGCCTTCTTGGCTTTCTTGCGGAGAGCCTGGATCTTGCGGGCATCGGCGCCGAGCATGTGGGTGAGCTGTGCGGAGTTCTGAAGGGAATTGTACATGCTCTTTGCGATGAGCTTGCGCATGTTGCTCATCTTCACAACTTCGAACTCGCTTCCTTCTCCTGCTATGTCGGTATGGTTGGGCTTCCAGGTCTTGAGGTCTCCGCCCTTTACGCTGCCTGCGAGGCCGCTGCCTTCGCCGGGGATGAATCCGCCTTCAGCCATCTTTGCCTTGGCAAGGCCGCTGAGTTTGCCCTGGGCTGCTGCCGCTGCCTCTACGTCACGTTCGATGATCCGTCCGTGAGGGCCGCTGCCTGCCACTGCATCGAGATTCACGCCCTTTTCTTCCGCAAGTTTGCGTGCACGGGGAGATGCAGGAGCGGGTTCATTGCGACCCTCAGGGCGCACGGCGGAGGCCGGGACGGAGCCGATAGGCGATGTCGGTAGGCCGGGAGCCGCGGGGGTGTTTGAGGGGGCAGCGCCCCCTGTATTTAAGCCGAGGGTGGCGTAGGTTCCGGAGGGCGCACCTCCGTCTCCAGCGGGTTTTGCCGGGGTCGAACCTATCGATTGACCAGTTCCCTGTCCGCCACTTGCCGGTGCAAATTCGGCGAAGGATTCGCCGGGCTGGCCGATCACCATCACATTAGAAAGGACGGGAATCTCGTCCCCGTCCTTATAGAAAATGGCGAGGACAGTACCCTCTACCTGTGATTCTTCTTCAAAGGTGGCTTTGTCGGTCTCGTATCCGAAAAGGATGTCGCCTACTTTTACGCTGTCACCTACTTTTTTCTTGAATTCGGAGACTATGCAACTCTCCACAGACTGGCCCTGTTTGGGCATGATAACTACTTGTGCCATTATTGGGTTTAAGTTAATTCCTAATTAGACAACAAAAATACTCAGAATCCCGCTGAACTGCAAATTTTGGCATTGGCCAGGAGTTCGATTTTTGGCAATTCGGTTGTGATTTTTGAGAATTTGCTAAATTTGTGGAAACAAATCAGGCGATGAGCAATAAGGTAGTCATTTTTTCGGCCCCTTCCGGATCGGGCAAGAGCACGGTTGTAAATCATATTCTTGGGCTTCATCCTGAGATGGAATTTTCCGTCTCAGCCACTTCCAGGGCGCCTCGCGGCACCGAAAAGGACGGGGTGGAATATTACTTCCTCACAGCAGAAGAATTCCGGCGCCGTATTGATGCGGATGCTTTCGTGGAATTCGAACAGGTGTACACCGACCGCTACTACGGAACTTTGAAAAGTGAGGTGGAAAGAATCTGGTCGAAGGGGCACGTGATCATCTTTGACGTAGATGTGAAAGGCGGGGTGAATCTGAAGAAATATTTTGGAGATGCCGCCCTTTCGGTATTCATCAAGGCCCCTTCGGTGGAAGTGCTGAGGCAGCGGCTTCTTGCCCGCAAGACAGATTCGCTCGAGGCAATCGAAGAACGTGTGGCAAAGGCTGAGGAGGAGATGACTTACGAAGACAAGTTCGACTATGTGCTCGTTAATGACGACCTGGCAACTGCATTTGCGGATGCAGAGAGGGTGGTTGATGAGTTTCTTGCCGAATAATCTTTCTGCGTGATGAGAGTCGCGGTCTATCCCGGATCTTTTGATCCCCTTCATGTCGGGCATAAGGCAATCCTCGAATATTTGACCGGGGACGGAGGTTTCGACTGCACCTACCTGATAGTATCCCCGCAAAATCCGTTCAAAGATCCTTCCAAGGCTCTGAATGCCCGGCGTCGTTATGAGGCTGCATGTGAGGCCGTGGCCAGGCATCCGTCGCTGCGGGTGAAGGTGGATGATATCGAACTGGGGATGGATCCTCCGAACTATACTATCCGCACTCTGGACGCATTGAAAGCCAGGGAACCGGGTAATGATTTCACTCTGGTGATGGGTGCGGACAATCTTGCCGGGCTGCCTCGCTGGCGCTGCGTCCGCCGCATCCTTTCCGACTATGAAATCGCGGTCTATCCGCGGCCTGGATTTGATTCCGCAGCACTGCTGGAGGCCTTGCGGGAGTATTGCCGCCGGCAGCATGTGCGTTGCCACGTAACTTTGATAAATGCTCCGCTGGTGGACATCTCTTCGACCCAGATTCGCAGGGACCTGGCTCACGGCCGTGATGTCTCCTCCTGGCTGATGTAATCCCTCACTCGCCCTTTCTCCTCGCTGGCCATCCGCCTTCCAGACACAGTATCAGCCTTTCTGGTGTCTGCTCGGCCAATTATGCTGCTCCAGACAC
>DGUE01000049.1:0-8386 GCA_002393895.1 Bacteroidales bacterium UBA4318 | reverse complement strand
TGCTGCTCCAGACACAGAATCGGCCCATTTGGTGTCTGCTGGAGTTTTGTTATATTTGTCGCTGAACAAAACGATGAACAATGAAAAAGTTTTTATGCTGGACCGCCGGTATCATTTCCGCAATCTGCATCGCGGTCGCCTTCATCTGGTGCGGCGAAATCCGCACACTATCGACCGTTGAAAGCGTTGACGGCAACGAATACTTATGGAAAATGGAATACAAAGCCGCTTACGACCTGGACGACCTGGTTTCCAAGGACATAGACTCCAACGCCAAACTCCTTGATTATGTCATCGGCCGTGTCGGCAAAGGCCTTCCCATCAAGATCAAGAGCTCGCAGGTAGCAGATGAAAATGGAGAGATGCAAACAATGAACTGCACGAGTTTCCAGGCTGCGCAGTCAGATGGCAGCGGTTTCTGGTACGGCCGCAACTACGACTTCTACAAAAATCCCACAATGGTTACCATATCCCGCCCCAAAAAGGGCTATGCATCCATTGCGGTCAGCGATATGTCCCACTTCGGCTACGGTCTGGAGAAGCTTCCCGCCAAGTTCCTGGCGCGGGTGAACTGCCTTGCATCCATCTATGCTCCGGTGGACGGCATCAACGAAAAGGGCCTCTGCACCTCGATCATGGCCCTTCCCAAGCAGGCAGCGCAGCAGGAAAGCGGCAAGCATAAGGTTGGCACTACCGTGATTATGCGCCTCTGGCTCGACAAATGCGCCACAGTCCAGGAGGCCCTCGACCTGGCGGCATCGCTGGATATCTGCCATGATGCCGTGGTAGGATCGGGATATCATTATATGGTAGCCGATGCCTCCGGCGACTGTGCGGTTCTGGAATTCGATAAAGAGGATGGATGGAAATCGATGGTGGTTCGAAAGGCCGATGGTGCGAATTCGATGCTGGTGACCAATCATCTTCTTTCAGAAAAATATTACACCACCGTTCCGGATATTGCCGTTGGAAACCCTCATAGCAAGAGCTGGTGGCGATACGAAACAGCTGGCGCATATCTGGCTGAGCACCAGGGAATTCTGAGTTTCGAGCAAGCTCAGGAATGCCTTGCCCAGGTGCACTGGAAAGACCTCGTCTGGGAAGATGGCACCGTGGAAGATACCCAGTACAGCAATGTCTATGACCAGGAGAATATCACTCTGGCTCTGCGGAACTGGAACGATTACGAAACGACTGTCAAGTTCAGCCTGTAGTCCTACTGATTTCTTCCTCCCTGTGACGAATCAGTTTGAAATGCCATAAACGTTTGTTTGTCAAGTAAATAATTTGCGGCAAACATAAATCTCAAAATATACCCCCGGTTTGGACTACCCTGCCGGGGTTTTTCTTATATATATTTGCCTCGCAGACACCAGAACCGGCAAATCCGTGTCTGGAGGCAGAAAAACGGCTGGGCAGACAATCCCCTATAGCATCTTCTTGCGGTGGAAGATGAACCAGGCACCGAAGACTATGCCTGCCATGAGGCCGAGCAGCAGGACCCAGGCCCACCGCCAGCCGTCGAAGGGCAGCTTGACGTTCATGCCGTAGAAGCTGGCAACCAGCGTTGCAGGCATCAAGAGCAGCGAAATGAAGGTGAATATCTTCATTATATTGTTCTGATCCAGGTTGATGATACCCACGACGGTTTCCTGCAGGTACTCCAGCCTCTCGAAGGTGAAGTTGGTGTGGTTGATGAGCGAACCGATATCCTGAAGCAGAACGTTCAGCTTGGCATCGTAGATGTCCGGAGTGCGGCCGCTTTTGAGTAGATTGGTAATCAGCCTCTGCTTATCCACGATATTCTCGCGGATAAACATTGCATTTTCCTGCAACTGGTTGATATCCAGTAGGAAATCCTCGTTGATATCTTCCTTCTGGTTGATTCGTTTGCTGAACTGCGAAGTGTCTTTAGCCATCAGCTCGATGATATCGGCATCGAGGTCCACGCGCTGGTCCATGATGGAGAGGAACACGGTCCATCCGCTGCCGAACTGCGCCGGCCTGGCCTGGATTCGGCGCTGCAGTGAGGTGAAGGAACGCAGGGGTATCTCGCGCAAGGTTGTAAGCGTGTCTTCTACCAGAATGAAAGATACCGGGTCGATGGCCATTTCGTCATCGGCGGGGGAGAGAAAGTTGGTATTTGCGAAAATCGCCTTGTCGTTCTCTGAGAAACGCGATGAACTTTCGATCTCCTCGGCCGTAGCCCGGCTCTGGATCTCGGTCCCGAGAAAACTCTCTGTAGCGCGCTTTTCATCCCCTGTGGGAGACAGGAGATCTATCCAAAGCACGTTCTCTTTGCCCAGCTTGGCAAAATCCGTTTCGTGCTGGCTTACGTTAATGTCAGCTCCTTGCCTGTAGAAAATGCTGATCATTCCACTTCCAATGTTGTTCCCGGCGCCCCAAAAGCGCTGGAAGGGTTAATATTTACGGGTTAGCTGACGTTACGGACAAGTCAGCCTGCAAATGTAGGCAAAAAATTTTTGTTTTTGCCTACATTTGCAGGTTTTTTTACATGGGGAGGTTCCCCCTGACCCCCTCTGTCGCCTTCGGCTCCAAACCGAATTTTTTATTATATTTGCAATATTGTATGAACGAATATCCTTCTAAAGTATTGCAAGAGGCGGTGGAGGCCATTTCTTCGCTGCCGGGAGTCGGTTCCCGCAGCGCCCTCAGGCTCGCCCTGCATCTGCTAAAACAACCCTCGGAGAACATCCATCACTTCTCTGCTGCCGTCGACGCCCTTGCCGACAAGGTGCACTATTGCAGGGAATGCAACATGATTTCCGACACCGAACTTTGCGGCATCTGCGGTGATTCCCGCCGCGACCACGGGATCATCTGTGTGGTGGAGAGCGTGCGGGATGTGATGAGCATAGAGGCCACCGGGCAGTATCATGGTGTGTATCACGTTCTTGGAGGGATCATTTCGCCTATCAACGGCATTGGTCCCGGAGACCTTTCGATTGAGCCGCTTGTGCAGCGCCTCCAGAAGGCAGAGTATCCGGTAGAGGTTATCCTTGCCCTGAGCGGGGATGTGGAAGGGGAGACCACTGCCTTCTATATCTACCGGAAAATCGAGCAGTTTGCCTCGAAGATCTCCACCCTTGCCCGCGGGCTGGGTTTCGGAGACGATCTCGAATATGCCGATTCTCTGACTCTCGGCAGATCCATAGTCAACCGTCAACTGTTTAAACCTCAATAATATGCGCAGGACTGCCCTTGTTCTTGCTTCCGTGCTGGCAATTGCCTGCACCGAGTCTCGTGTTTCCGTTAAGCCACCCATGATGGGCTGGGCCAGCTGGAACGCCTTCATGATCGATATTTCTGATACCCTCATTATGCAGCAGGCAGATCTGTTGGTGTCTACCGGCCTGGCGTCTTCGGGCTATAAATACATCAATATAGATGACGGCCACTTCGGCTTCCGCGACGCATATGGCAACATGACTCCGAACCCCATCCGCTTTCCCGGCGGGCTTCGTCAGGTGACGGACCATATCCACTCGCTGGGCCTGAAGGCGGGAATCTACAGCGATGCCGGCGACAACACCTGCGGCAGCGGCTACAACAAGGATCCCTACGGCATGGGAGCCGGCCTCTGGGGACATGAGATTCAGGACGCCCAGACATATTTCAACGACTGGGGCTTCGATTACATCAAGATAGATTTCTGCGGCGGCAACCACCTTAAGCTGGATACCGAGGAACGTTATCTGCAGATACGCCGCGTCATCGACAGTGTGGCGGTGCACCCGGTTATAATCAATGCCTGCCGCTGGCACTACCCTGGCACCTGGATTCCGCAGGCGGCGGATTCATGGAGGATCAGCGGGGATATCTTCCCTGAATGGAGATCCGTCAAGTATGTGATGGACAAGAATATGTACCTCTCTGCCTATACCGGTGGCGGCAAGTATAACGACATGGACATGCTGGTGGTTGGATATGGAAACAAAGCCTCGGGACTTCTTCGCGGCAATGGCCTCAGCTTTTCCGAAGAAGAGGCCCATTTCGGACTCTGGTGCATAATGAGTTCGCCCCTGATGCTGGGATTCGACCTTGCCTATCTCCCCGAAGATACCCGCACACTCATCACTAATCCTGAGCTCCTCGCAATCAACCAGGACAAGCTCGGGATTCAGCCACAGGTTGTCTGGCATGAGGGGGAAGGCTATGTGTTGGCGAAAGACCTGGGCTCTCCCCGCGGCGAGGAAAGGGCTGTCGCCCTCTACAATCCGTCCGACGAAGCCCTGCTCTTCGAGCTACCCCTGGAAACCTTAGGCTATTCCGGTAGCGTCGACGTCAGGGACCTTATCCGCAGGGAGGATCTGGGAAGAAGCGGGAACCTCCGGCTGCAGGTGCCTGCGCACTACGCGAAAATACTCCGCCTGAAGGGTGCTGAAAGAGTGGAACCCTCTGTGTATGAGGCAGAATGGGGATACATCCCGGCATACAACGATATTAATCTCGGAGGAGCCAAGTACGTGAAGGCAGAAGGTGCTTCCTGCAATGCGGCGGTAGAAGGCCTGGGCGGATCTGAGGAGAACAGCCTTCAGTGGCGGAGCATTTACCGCAGGCGTGGAGGAATGTGTACGTTGTCCGTCAACTATAGATCGGCGGAACCCTGCGAGGTGGTTTTGAAGGTCAACGGAGTGCCACAGACAGTACAACTTGCCGCTGCGGAAGGGTTCGCCGAGGTTGAAGTCAAGGCGGCCATGAAGAAGGGAGACAATGAGATAGAAATATCTTCTCCGGCTGCGGTTATTCCGGCCTTAATTGATTGCATTAGGATTGATAACAACTGATTTATATGAAAAGAATACTATTTGTTGTGGCCATCATAGCCACTGCGTGCTGCCAAAAGGAAGGGCAAAGTCTTGGAGTCCGCACATCCGCACTCGATGATTCAGCGTGGGCGGTATCCGAGTGGATATCTGCTGCCGACGCACCGGTTGCATCCGGCAGGGTCAAGTCGAATGAGAATCACCTCGCCGCCGACGGCGCAAGCTGGTTCCTTGCCGATGTAAAGATTGAAAAGAGACTGAAGAAGGCTGTTTGGATGACCTCAGGACTAGGTGTCTATGAGCTCTATGTGAACGGATTCAGGATTGGAGAAGAGGCTCTAAAACCTGGGTTTACGCATGCAGAAAAAACAAAGTATTCATTCACTTACGATGTGACTGACGCCGTCAAGACTGCGGCCGGTGCAGATAATGTCTTCTCTGCCCGCGTGACTCCCGGATGGTGGGCAGACAAGATAGTGACTCCGGCCGGCCATGAGGGAATGAAGGGCAGGAAATGCGCATTCCGTTCGGTAGTGGAACTCACATTCGCCGATGGCACCAAAGAGCTGTTGGGTACGGATACCGAGCACTGGAAGGCGGGAATCGCAGGTCCGGTGAAGCATGCCGCGATTTTTGACGGCGAAACCTATGACGCAAGAGTGCCGCAGGGGTTCAAGACTCCGGAAAGGCTCTCTGCCCCGGAGCTTAATACCGAATTCCAGGGCAAGATATTCCCAAGTGCCGGTGCCGAGGTGTATTACCGCTGGGATAAGGCCCTTAAACCGCTTGTTGCATATGTTTGGAAAGACGTTGTAGGTGCCGGCGAAGATGCCTTCGGAAAGGTCGTCAAGGAAGATGTCTTCAAATCCGATGAAAGCATAACCCTGCTGCCCGGAGAGACCCTGGTAGTGGATTTCGGACAGAATGCAGCGGCTGTCCCTTCCTTTGCATTCAAGGCAAAAGAGGGCACGGTGCTGACCTGCCTTCCCGGAGAGCTGCTCAACGATGGCAACGGGGCGAAAAGCCGCGGGATGGACGGCCCGGAGGGAAGCGTTCACCGCACCAATCTCAGAACTCCCGCCGACTGCTTCCGCATCGACTACACATTCTCCGGCAAGGGCCTGGAGGAGTATATGCCTCGCTGCACATTCTTTGGCTACCGTTTCATTTCCGTGACGGCAACAGATGTGGTCAGGATAAAGAAGATAAGATCCATTCCGGTGTCTTCAATTTCAGCCGACATAGAAACAGGAAAAGTAATAACCGGGAACGAGTTGATCAACAAACTGATCTCCAACACCTATTGGGGACAGTTGTCTAACTACCTGTCCGTGCCTACCGACTGCCCTCAGCGCAATGAGCGCCTGGGCTGGACTGCCGACACGCAGGTGTTCACCGAAACCGGATCATTCTTTGCCAACACCGACGCCTTCTTCCACAAGTGGATGAGGGATATGCGTGACAGCCAGAGCGAGACCGGAGCATTCCCCGGAGTTGCCCCCAGGGCTCAATACGGGGCCGATATGATGCGTCTCGGATGGGCTGATGCCGGAGTCATAGTCCCCTGGACCATCTGGAAGCAATTCGGCGATACCGCAATCATCGACGAAAACTGGGATGCGATGGAGAAATACCTGTCTCACGTGAATGAAACCAAGTTCGACCAGACTGTAGTGGCTTCTGAGAATGGCAACTACCAATGGGCGGACTGGCTCAGCTACGAACCTCTGGAGAGCAATGGCGGAGGGGCTTTCCTGCAGGATGGCAAGCGTACGAGAAAGCCCGAAACCATTGAGTATTGGAGCTACCTTGGAGCATCTTACTGGCTGATCGATGCCGGCATGATGCGGGATATGGCTCTGGCCACCGGCCGGGATGCATCCAAATATGAGACTATGGTTTCAGAAGCTGGTAATTATTTGAAAGAGAGGTTCCTGAATGCCGATGGAACCTTCAAGCTGGATATCCTTAACACCATGCAGACCCCGGCGCTTTTTGCCCTGAAGAACAATTTGGTGGAAGGAGAAGCCCGGGAAGCCATGTGCGCCAGGCTTCGCGGGAATTTCGCTCAGCACGATGGCTGCCTGCAGACCGGTTTCCTCGGCACATCCATCCTGATGGCCACCCTGACCGAGAATGGCATGGCTGATATCGCATGGAACCTTCTTTTCCAGCGCAAGAACCCTAGTTGGCTGTATTCTGTAGACAATGGCGCCACCACCATCTGGGAGCGCTGGAACAGCTATACTCTCGAAAGTGGGATGGGCCCCAAGGGCATGAACAGTTTCAACCACTATGCCTATGGCTGCGTCTGCGAGTGGATATGGGAGACCGTGGCCGGAATTGCCTCCGACTCCGCATGCCCAGGATTCAAGCATATTATCATGAAGCCCATTCCCGACAGGAGGCTGGGCAGCATCGATGCCGAATTCAAGAGCGCCGCCGGCCTGATCAAGAGTTCCTGGAAGTTCGAAGGTGATACCTGGACCTGGAACTTTACTGTTCCCGAAGGCGCCACGGCAACGGTCACGCTTCCCGGCGAAACCGACGCTGAAGATTACGGATGCGGATCATACACTCTCAGCAAGAAGATTTAAGTATGGACAGAAGGAATTTCCTGCGGACTATGGGAACCGCTGCGGCAGCCGCGGCGGTGTCCGAAACTGGCTTGAATGCCGGGAGTATGTTCAAGGATGGCAAAGAAAAAGCATCTTCCCGTAAAGAAGAAGGCCTTCGCGTGCGCTTTCTCGGAACCCAGGCCGAACTGGATGCCTCACTGCCCACGCCTCTGAAAGCGGCTTATGACGGGTTGGAAGTGTACTTCCCCATTCTCCCCCAGGTATAAAGCCCTATAAACGAGGAGATTATACACAGCACGAACTGGATGACAAAGGCGCTCTTGTCGAGGTTGACGTTCATCCAGATGGCAAATACGTCGGCTATGATCCAGATCCACCACTGCTGGATGTAAGACCTTGTCAGCCACCATGTTCCGATTATGCTGAGAGTGGTGGTGATGGCATCCAGGAAAGGGTTGGGATCGTTAAGCCCCTTGAGAATGAAATACAGTGCCGGAATGCCGACGGCGGTGAATGCCAGGCTTATCAGGAATACCTTCCTGGGAAGCCTGTTCAGAATAATACCGGCACTCTTATGCTCCTCAGAGGCATTGGCTCTGTCTTTCCGCCAGTTGCTGATGCCCACGAAGCCCATTACCACGTAATAGATGTTTAGCGCTGCGAAGGCCCAGGTGGCGCTGTCGAAAAAAGTGACTGCGGCGGCCACGCAACTCGGGATATACACATACCACATGAACTTGTGGTGGAAGATCTGAAGGACCAGGTATATGACGAAAAGCGAGGTCGCGACTATATCGAAGACGCTGGCAATCTGCGGAGTAAGGAAAAGATGAGTGGTTTCAGGCATAATTTTGTACTTCTGCGAGTGCAAATATAAAGATTTTTTCTATCTTTGCAGGCTTTTACGCGCGGGCACGTCCCGCGGAAGCACAAAACATAATGTCAAACAACTAATTTGTTCAAGCTTAACTTATTATGTCAGAAGAAATTAAAAAAGAAACCGGGATGCTCAACGCATCG
>DGUE01000078.1 GCA_002393895.1 Bacteroidales bacterium UBA4318 | reverse complement strand
AGCCCTACAACCAGGTGATGGCAGATGTCGCCCTGCGTGCCGATGTTGACAAGATCATCCTGGGCGGTATGGGCCTCAGCAACGACGACTACCTCTTCTTCAAGCACAGTTTCGAGGCTGCGGGCGCGCTGGACAAGATAGTATCCTTCGTGAACACTACCGAAGAGCCTCCGGTGGAGCGACTGCTCATCCCGGATATGGCCCTGGCCGCAGCAGAGTATTTTGCGGTGGACAAGAACGAGAAGGTGCTGGTGCTGCTCACGGACATGACGCTTTACGCCGACGCGCTTTCGATCGTGAGCAACCGTATGGACCAGATCCCTTCGAAGGATTCCATGCCGGGTTCACTGTATTCCGACCTCGCGAAGATATACGAAAAGGCCGTGCAACTCCCTGACGGAGGCTCCATTACGATCATCGCTGTCACCACCCTGAACGACGGAGACATCACCCACGCCATCCCGGACAACACCGGTTACATCACCGAAGGACAGCTCTTCCTGCGTGCAGATTCCGACACGGGAAAGGTCATAGTGGACCCGTTCCGTTCTCTTTCCCGACTGAAGCAGCTCGTGCAGGGCAAGAAGACTCGTGAGGACCATTCCCAGGTTATGAACGCGGGCGTGCGCCTCTATGCAGATGCCCAGAATGCAAAGACAAAACTGGAGAACGGTTTCGACCTCTCCGACTACGACCTACGCTGCCTGGACTATGCAAAGGACTATGCTGTCGAACTGCTGAGCATCGACGTCAATATCAAGATCGAAGAAATGCTGGATACGGCCTGGAGGCTGTTTGCTAAGCATTTCAAGCCCGAAGAGACCGGCATAAAGCAGGCGCTGATAGATAAATATTGGAAGTAGATGGCCATTAAGTTCCAATATAACAAGACATCGCTGACGAACCTCGGGAAACAGCTGAAGGTGCGGCAGAGGGCTCTTCCTACATTAAAGAATAAGGAGTCCGCCCTGCGCCTCAGCGTAATCCAGGCCAAGAAGGATTCGGAACGCCTGGCGGCGGAGCTTGAAGCCGCACTCCAGCGTTACGACTACCTCGCAGCCCTTTGGAACGAGTTCGAGCCCGGGCTTATACGCATCACCGACATCGACCTCAAGGAGGTGAAGGTGGCCGGCGTCAAATGCCCGCAGCTGGACGAGATCCACTATGAGCTGGCTCCGTTCAATGCCTTTGTCAAGCCTGCCTGGTATGCCGACGGAGTGCGCATCCTTCAGGAGCTCACCCGCCTTGGCCTTGAGAGCGAGGTGTATGAGCAGAAGCGGCGCATCCTGGATTTCCAGCGCAAGAAGACCACCCAAAAAGTGAATCTTTACGAGAAAGTGCAGATTCCGGGGTATCAGGAGGCGATTTTGAAGATCAAACGCTATATGGAGGATGAGGAAAACCTCAGCAAGGCCGCATCCAAGATAGTTAAGACGCGTCACGCGCTCGAAGAAGAGGAGGAAGCCCTATGATCGAGAAGATGACCAAATACTCCATGATTCTGCTCAAGGGGCAGCAGGAGTCCTTTCTGGAAGGTCTCCAGGAGCTAGGGCTGGTGGATATCACCCGCAGCACCAAGGCGCTGGACGACACTTCCCAGAAGATTGTTGCAGATATCGACTTGATCAAAGGCCTAATCCAGGGCTTGCAGAAAGCTAAAATCCCTGAAGGGACGCAGCCGGAGCACATTGACGGCGATATCGTGCGTCTGGCAGGCGGTATGATTATGCGCTATGCCGACGACAGCGAGGAAATCAAGAACCTTCGCAAGGAATTGGAGGAGAGGCGCATCTGGGGATCCTTCGATCCGGCAATTCTCCAGAAACTCTCGGAAGCCGGCGTTCCCGTCAGCTTCCACAAGCTTCCCAACAAACGCTTCAAACCCGAATGGAACGAAGAATACGCCCTTTCTGTAGTTAAGCAAGATAAGACAGGCACATGGTTCGTGGTGGCGGGAGAAGATCCCCTGCCGGGCAAACTCCCTGCCCCCGAAACCGATGAAAGGCAACTGGAACAGGCTCTTCAGGAAAAAGAGCAGCACTTCCAGAAGGTGCTGAGCCGCATCGCCGGCGCCAAGGAAAGGCTTCCGGAGTTGGAGCAGAAAAAGGCCGAACTTTGTTCAAAACTGGACCTGTATCTGGCCGGTGCAGCCGCCGTTCCGGCAGCCGAGAACGCTATCGTCACCCTGGTGGGCTACGCCCCGGTGGAGGACGCTGCAGCCATATGCGCGGCGCTGGATGCTGCGGATGTCTTCTACCTGAAGGATGATGCCGCCCTGGCCGACGACCCGCCCATCAAGTTTAAGAACAACCGTTTCGTGAAGATGTTCGAGCTGCTCACCGATATGTACGGCCGCCCGGCATACAATGGTTTCGACCCGACGCCCTTCATCGCCGTGTTCTTCATGCTCTTCTTCGCCTTCTGTATGGGCGATGCGGGCTACGGACTTCTGCTCATTGCCCTTGGATTCGGGCTCAAGAAGGCCCTGGGAGACATCTCTCCGCTGGTAATCACACTTGGTGTGGCTACCACTGTCATAGGTTTCCTCTTCCATACCTTCTTCAGCATAGACATAGCCCAGTGGCAGATATTCGAGCCCATCAAAGGCATATTCCTGCCTTCGAAGATAGCCGGTTACGACGGCACTATGGTGCTCTCGCTCGTAGTGGGTATAGTGCACATCTGCATAGCGATGGTTGTCAAGACCTGTGTTGCCACCAGGCAGAAGGGCTTCCTCGGCAGCCTCGGCACATGGGGATGGACCCTGCTCATCGTAGGTGGTGTGATTGTGGGGGCATTCGCCCTTCTCGGAGTAATCGACAAGAGCCTGACCAAGATTATTATAATTGTGCTTGGCATTGTTTCCGCGCTGGGCATTTTCCTGTTCAACGACATCCACCGCAATCCCCTGCTGAACATAGGTTCAGGCCTCTGGGATACGTACAACGCTATTACAGGCCTGCTTGGCGACGTGCTGAGCTACCTTCGACTGTATGCCCTCGGCCTCGCAGGTATGATGCTGGGCAGTTCCTTCAACACCATTGGGCTCACCTTGCTTGGGGACGGATCCTCACCGGTGATGTGGGTGTTTTTCATACTCCTAGTCATTGTGGGGCATACGCTGAACATAGCCATGGCCGCTCTGGGCGCCTTCGTCCACCCGCTCAGGCTCAACTTCCTTGAGTTCTTCAAAAACTCCGGCTACGAAGCCACAGGACGCAATTTTAATCCGCTAAAGAAATAATAAACAATATAAAATCTACTGATTATGGAACTTATTCTAGGTTATCTCGGACTCGGACTGGTGCTTGCACTCGCAGGTATCGGATCCGCAATCGGAACAACAATCGCCGGCAATGCAGCTGAAGGCGGGCTCAAGAAACGCCCGGAAAAATCGGGTAACTTCATGGTGCTCTCAGCACTGCCTGCCACCCAGGGTATCTATGGATTCGTGGCATTCTTCCTGCTCCGCTCCATGGATGTGCCTGCAAAGGTTTTCGGTATCGGCCTCTCGGTCGGTCTCGTATGCATGCTCTCCGCCATCCGTCAGGGCCAGGTCTGCGCCAACGGTATAGTCGGCATCAGCCAGGGCCACGACAATGTGTTCGTCCAGACGCTCATCTACGCGGTTCTTCCTGAATTCTACGCTATCCTTGGCCTCGTCTGTGCTTATCTCGCATAGTTATGAAACGCAGGGACTTCCTCAAAACCGCAGGCGTACTCGCAGCAGGCTCCGCCTTGTCTTCCCCTCTGGCATCTGCCGGAACTCTTGTAGCATCTCCCCTTACCGCTCCTGGTGACGGAGATCTCAACAACATCGACCTGCCCATCAAGGGGCTTATGGCAAAGGTAGACAAGCCGGTCAGCGTTATTGTGATTGGTGCCGGCAGCCGTGGAAGGACCTACTCCAGGTATGCATCCCTCTACCCTGAAGCCATGAAGGTCGTGGGCGTATCCGACATTCTGGATCACCGCCTCAAATCTCTGGCAGACGGGCACAAGGTAGCCCCCGAGATGCGTTTCGGGCATTTCCGCGAGGTGTTCGCATCTGGCAAGAAACTGGCGGACGCGGTGGCTATATGCACCCCGGACGACCGCCATTACGAGCCCTGCATGAAGGCTCTCGAACTGGGATATGATGTGCTGCTCGAAAAGCCAGTGGCACAAACCGAAAAGCAGTGCCGCAACATCCTGGCCCAGGCCAAGAAGTACGGGCGCATAGTGGCCGTGTGCCATGTGATGCGCTACTCCCCTTATTTCATCGCAATGAGGGAAGTGCTTCGCAGCGGAGTTATCGGTGACATCGTGAGCATCCAGCACATGGAACCCATACAGTATGCCCACATGGCGCATTCATACGTGCGCGGCAACTGGCGCAATTCCAAGGAGACCACTCCTATTATCCTTGCCAAGTCCTGCCACGACCTCGACATGATGCGCTGGCTGATAGACAAGCCTTGCAAGAGCATAGTAGCAGACGGCAGCCTGCATCTCTTCAAGGCCGAAAACGCCCCTGAAGGCGCGCCCATGAAGTGTACCGACGGATGCCCCCACGAGGCCACCTGCCCTTATTCCGCACTTGATATCTACCTGCGCAAGAAGGCCCATCTCTATGTTTTCGACATCCATGGAAAGACCGATACGGAGACTATACGGCAGCGTCTGCTAGACCCGGCATATAGCAACTACGCCCGCTGCGTCTATCATTGCGACAACGACCAGCCGGACCACTATGTGGCCGACATGGTGTTCGAAGGCGGCGAGACGGTCGCCTTCTCGATGGAAGCATTCTCTCCCTGGGGAGGTCGCAGGACCCGCATCATGGGCACCCTTGGCTACATCGACGGCGACGGCAGCGTATTCACGGTGACCGATTTCCGCACCCGCAAAAAGAGCGTGTGGAACAAGAAGATATCCGACATCCCCGAATACCGCGGTTCAGGCCACGGCGGAGGCGACCTTGCCCTCGTACGCGACTTCATCGAAGCGGTCGGTCATCAGGAGCCATCCAGGCTGTCCAGCACCATTGACGTGTCTATCGAGAGCCACGTAATGGGCTTCGCGGCCGAACGCAGTCGCAAGTCCGGAAAGAAGGAAAAGGTGAAAGTTTAGCGCCTGTAGATATACAGGA
>DGUE01000113.1 GCA_002393895.1 Bacteroidales bacterium UBA4318 | reverse complement strand
TACCGCGTATGCTCCATGAAAGATCAGAGAAATACATATTTAAACGCGTTTTTCGATATTGAAATATATGATGCTTCCCAGAGCGTCAATCGTCAAAAGTGAACGGGACTTTCTTTACATTGTCACCGTAAATCGTCCGGAAGTCGTCCCTCATGGAAATGACATGGTATCCGGCTTCGCGCCACTGCTCTCCCAACTTAAGGGCTTTCTCGCGATTGGCGTGGTCGCGGGCTTCATCGTCGGCAATGAGCATGAAGGCCGCGGTCTTGTGCTCGGTGTTGCTCAGGCAGTAGTTATGCATGGCGCTGTCGCCGCCGCTGTTGCCGAACGAGAGGACCGGCACCTTGCCTATCTCCTGGGTGATCTGCAGCACCTTGTTGGTCTTAAGGTTCTTGATAATCA
The DNA here is from genome assembly GCA_002393895.1 of Bacteroidales bacterium UBA4318. Next base: position 9,999 of record DGUE01000113.1, on the reverse strand, counting down.
GCTGGTCGGTGCGGACGAGGCTTTCCTCTTTGCCGAAAGTGTGGTTGACACCCTCTTCGTCGCCCTGGCCAGTGGATTCCAGCTTCACGTCCATTCCGATGACCCGGTTGGGGGCGATGCCGATGGCCTGGACCAGCGCGCGGCAGATGAAGCGGTCGGAGCCGGAGACGACGTAGTAGGTGAAGCCGTTGTCTTCCAGATAATCGAACACCTCAAGCATGGGCTTGTAGAAACTCTGGCCGTAGGTCATTCCTGTGAAGCCGTTCGCCGGCTTGGCTGCGTATGACTTCACATAGGCGTCGAACTCTGCGAGGGTCATTCCGGCGTAGGCCGTGGCAGCAGCCTGGGCGTGTTTCATGTCGAAATGGTCCGGAAGCTTGGTTCCGTTTCGGACGAAATCCCTAATCTCCCGGGCGGTTTCCTTAACCTCTGCAGGAGCCCGGTCTTTATAGTCAGGGTCATCCAGCACACGGTACTCCAGAAGGTTGTATTCAAAGTACGTCGGATAGAGTTCACCAACGAAAGTGCCGTCCATATCGAATGTGGCGATTCTGTCCGCAGGCTGGATGTAATTACTGGAAGAAGGGTCCGTCACATCCTGGACATACTCCTGCAGGGCAGTAAGGGCTTCGCAGGAATTCCACAGGGTGAAATAGTTCTTCCCCGGGTCGGGATTATCTTTCGAGCATCCGACAAAGAGTACTGTCAAGATGGCTGCAAGTATGAATGTTCGTTTCATGCAGTATTGAATAAATGTTAGAAACTACGAAAGGAGTTCCTTGACTACCGTGGATATAGTCCTGCCGTCGGACTGGCCTGCGAGGGCCTTGTTCGCGGCCTTAATGTCTTCCTGAATCTTTTGTTCGAGTGTCATGGTGTCTATTTCTTATAAAAGTCCTTGGTGATTATCGGTTTCCCGTCTTCTGGACGTCAAAAGCGGCCAGGCCGAGGGTGGTCAAGTATCTTGCAATGGTATTCGCGTGGAATGTCAGCAAGCCGTCGATGGTAAGGCGGTACCGGGCCGTTATCTGAGCGGCCGTTATCTGGTATGTGGTGCTGTACTTCATCCGGTGTGAAATGAAGTGCAAAAATAATAATTTTATGGGAGACCAAGAAAAATGCGCTTGGTCCGTACCCTTACAGACTTTTCATCCTCTATTTTAATTATATTTGTATCTGCTATGGGCGCCAAGGAGATATTGAAACAATACTGGGGCTACGATGCCTTCCGGCCGATGCAGGAGGAGATAATTTCTGCTGCGGCGGAGGGGCGCGACGTGCTGGCCATCCTGCCCACCGGCGGGGGCAAGTCCGTCTGCTTCCAGGTGCCTGCCATGATGAAGGAAGGCGTTGCGCTGGTGGTGACGCCGCTGATAGCCCTGATGAAAGACCAGGTGCAGAACCTCGAATCCCGCGGCATCAAGGCTCTTGCCATACATGCAGGGATGAACCGTTTCCAGGTGGATACCGCCCTGAACAACGCCGCCTACGGGGATTTCAAGTTCCTCTATCTCTCGCCGGAGCGCCTCGGCACCGCCCTCTTTCAATCCTACATAGACATACTGAACGTCAGCTACATAGTGGTGGACGAGGCCCACTGCATCTCGCAATGGGGATATGATTTCCGCCCGGACTACCTCCACATCGGCAAACTCCGCGATCGCTTCGACGCCCCCGTCATCGCCCTGACCGCCACGGCCACTCCTGAGGTCGCGCAGGACATAATGGACAAGCTCCGCTTCAAGGAGAAACTGATGCTCAAGAGCAGCTTCGAGCGCCCCAACCTAAATTATATAGTGCGCAAGTGCGAAGATAAGTTCGGCCAGCTGCTGGGGGTCTGCCAGGGAGTGAAGGGGAGCGGCATCATCTACCTCCGAAGCCGCAGGAAATGCGAGGAATATGCAGCCCTCATGAAGGCCGAAGGTGTCAGCGTATCTTATTATCATGCAGGGCTTTCCAACGAAATCCGCACTCAGCGCCAGGCGGCCTGGAAGAAGGGGGATATACGTGTGATGATATGCACGAATGCCTTTGGCATGGGCATAGACAAACCGGATGTGCGCTTTGTGGTTCACTGCGACATCCCCGAGAGCCCGGAGGCCTATTTCCAGGAGGCCGGACGTGCCGGGCGCGATGGAAAACAGTCATACGCGGTGCTTCTGTGGAGCCCGGATGACGTACGCCGCCTGCATCAGCTGGACAGCCTGGGATTCCCCCCGCTGGAATATATCGAAGACATCTATCACAAGCTCCACGTCTTCTTCCAGATACCCTACGAACAGGGAATGGGCCGGCAGCTGCGCTTCGACCTGGTGGAATTCTGCAAGCATTTCAAGCTGAACCAGGCTTCGGTGCGGAACGCCATCATCTACCTTGAAAGGTCGGAGCATCTCAGCTATACCGAGGCGGTGGATATCAATACTCAGGTGAAGATTGCCGTAGACCGCAGGGATCTGTACGAAATAGACCTTCCGGACCAGCGAATGGTCGCTCTTCTGGAGCTTCTTATGCGGAATTATACCGGCATCTTCTCCTATCCTGTTTCGATCGCCGAGGATTATGTGGCGGCCAGCATCGGAGTAAGCATTCCGGATTTGAGGCAGCTTCTCTACCGGCTTTCGCTGGAGCATGTTATACGCTATGTCCCCGGGGACAAGAGCGACGTGATCACCCTGCACCACAATCACTTGCAGCGCGGGAATGTGGATCTTCAGCCAAAGCGCTACGAGATGCTGCGCGAGAAGAGCTCCGCGCGCACTGAGGCCATAGTCGGATACGTTTCTGAAACCGACCGCTGCCGTCAGTCATATCTGCTGGATTACTTCGGCCAGAGCGACAGCGCCCCCTGCGGCCGCTGCGATATCTGCCGTTCTTCTAATCGTTAATCTGCAGTCCGTCATAGGCGGGCTGAACATCGGAGTGTATGCCGCGCTCTGCGCAGAGCTGCCTTAGTTCTTTGCAGAACTGCGGGTGGGTAGGGAAGTGGTGGCTGAGGTGTGTGAGCCAGGTGTGCTTCGCTCCTATGCGGTCGGCAAGAGCAAGCGCTTCATCCAACGACAGATGCGAGTGATGGGGGCCGTATGTGACGGTGTTGAGCGTTACGTGCTCGAGGCCTTCCAACTTGGGTAATTCTTCTTCGGGAATGCTGCTGAGGTCTGTCAGATAGGCAATCCTGCCAATGCGGAATCCCAGTATGGGGAGTTTGCCATGTATCCCTCGAATCGGAATCACTTTCACTCCTTTGCCATCGTCAACGGCATTGTCTATGTTGTCGGCCGGGGTGGGCTGCACGCTGCCGTCCGGCATACGATATCCGTAACCCACGTCGTGCACCCAGACCAGTTCCCTGTCTTCTTTGTTTGGATGAACCGCGAAAGGCTTGTTTTCGATAAGGTGAATGTGCCATTCCGGGGCACCTGGATAGCGGGGGGATGTGAACGCATAGGGATACTCGCGCTTGAGGCTTTCCAGCACACGCTGCTCGCAGTAAATCTCGGCGGCCCGCTTGTCAATATAGTTCAGTGAACGGACATCATCTATGCCGCCGGTATGGTCTTTATGATTGTGTGTGAACAGGATGGCGTCCAGATGTCCTATGCCTGCGCGCAGCATCTGGCTGCGGAAGTCCGGCCCGCAGTCTACCAGTATGTTCAGGCCGTCTGCTTCAAACAGGGCAGATGCGCGGAAACGCTTGTCGCGAGGGTCCTTGCTTGTGCACACGGGGCAGGTGCATCCGACTATCGGTACGCCCAGTGAAGTGCCGGTTCCAAAGAATGTAAGTTTCATATAGTAATCTCCGTCAGTTTGCCCACGAGAGCGGCGTCCCAGGGGCGGGTTATGCGGATGTAATTGCCTGTGTATCCGCTCATCGAGCCATCTTTCTCTTTGGACTCGAAGAGCACTCTTTCGCGTATGCCGCGGTTGGCTTCCACGAACTCGCCGTGGAGTGTCTTGCAGAGTTCTTCCAGCCTAGCGACACGCTCTGCCTTGACAGGTTCGGGCACCTGGTTCGGCATGGTGGCGGCAGGTGTGCCTGGGCGTCTGGAGTAGGGGAATACGTGGATGAAAGCAGGTCTTATCTGTTTCAGGAATACCAGTTCCTGCAGGAACAGTTCCTCCGTTTCTCCCGGAAGGCCTGCCATCACGTCTATCCCGAAGAATACCTTGGGTTTGCCCGGGCCTTCCATCTTGTTGCGGATGTAGGCAATGCGGTCGGCAAAGAAGGCGGTGGTGTACTTGCGGCCCATGCGGGCGAGGAGTTCGTCGGTGCCCTGCTGGAGGGGTATGTGGAAGTGGGGCTGGAACTTGGTGCCTGAGGCTATCCAGTCGATGATTTCTTCGGTTATCAGGTTTGGTTCGATGCTGGAAATCCTCCACCTCTCTATGCCTTCAACAGCATTCAGCACCTTCAGCAAACCCAGGAAACTATCGTCCGTTCCACGCCCGTAATCGCCTGTATTCACGCCAGTTATAACTACCTCTTTCACACCTTCAGCGGCAATCGCCTCCGCCGCTTTCACAACTTCGCACAGAGGCACGCTTCTGCTCCTGCCCCTGGCATATGGTACCGTGCAGTAGCGGCAGAAATTGTCGCATCCGTCCTGAACCTTCAGGAATGCCCGCGTCCGTTCGCTAGTGGAGTATGCTCCGAATACCGGCAGCGGCAGGGGACTGCCTGCTGGGGACGTGTCCACCCCCGGAGAGAGCACCCCAAAAAGCGGGAGCTTTTCGGGGGCCCCGCTATTCGGGCAGGGGGAGGGGCCCATCGCAGAAGGGAGGGGCCGGAGTGAGCGAAGCGAACGGAGTTCCCCGGCAGGCAGTAACCCTGCCGCTGCCAATGTTTCCGAAACAACTAATGATTTTTCAGTGGCAAGGAAGACGCGGGAAACGCCGGGAATGGCGCGGACCTCTTCGGGTTTCATCTGGGCATAACAGCCGGTGACTATGATACGCGCATCGGGATTGATGCGGTGCACTTTGCGGATTTCGCCGCGGGACTTCTTGTTGGAAGTTTCGGTTACAGTGCAGGTGTTGATGAGGTAGATGTCGGCCTTCTCGCGCCAGGGAACTACCTCCAGCCCGGCTTTGCGAAAACCCCGCTCCCAGGTTGCAGTCTCTGCAAAATTCAGTTTGCAGCCAAGTGTGATGAAGGCTATCTTCATTGTTCGGATCCTCCGCTTAGCGTTATGCGTGCGCAGTCTACCGGCCCTCCCAGAGGAGGATTCAGTTTGGAGACGCTGATTTCGAATTCTTCCAGTATGGGGAAAGCCTCCTCGATGGCATCCCGGATGCGCCCGGCCACGTTTTCGATAAGGTTCGAAGGCTGTTTCATCTCTGCGGCAACGATGTCGTAGATTGCGCCGTAATCCAGGGTAAAGGACAGGTCGTCGGTCTGGATGGCGGTCTCAGGATTCACCGGGCAGCGGAAATCGACTACATATTCTCCGCCCTTGACCCTTTCTTCGGGGAAGCAGCCATGGTAGGCTTTGAAGCGCATCCCGAGAAGTTCTATTTTGCCAGAAGAAGGAATACACATGGTCTTTTTCCGATTTGAGGGTTATTTTTGCGCCAGGAGGCTACTGTGTCGGTGTGGATGAATGCGTCGGGAAGGGTGATATCTGCAGCGATGCAGAGGCGTGTGGCAGGGGAGAGCTGCTCCAGGAGGTCCTTCAGCAGGGAATCGTTGCGGTAGGGGGTTTCTATGAAGATCTGAGTCTGATGCAAGGCGGCGGAGTCTTTTTCGCAGCGTCGTATGGCTGCGCGGCGTTCGTCGGTTTTTGCAGGGAGATATCCCCGGAAGGCGAAACTCTGGCCGTCCAGGCCGGAAGCCATGAGCGAGAGCATGAGGGAAGAAGGGCCGACCAGAGGCACTACGGTGATGCCGTGCCGGTGGCAGAGAGCCACCAGTGCGGCTCCCGGATCCGCCACGGCAGGAAGCCCCGCTTCGGAAATCAATCCTACATCTCCGTTTTCGAAAAGGCTGGCAAAGCCTTCCACTTCGGAGGCCGGGGTGTGCTCGTTCAGCTCGTGGAATTCCAATTCACCGATATGCCCTTTCAAGCCGGCTGCAGAAAGGTAGCGCCGGGCCGTCCTGGTCTCTTCCACAACGAAGGTCCTGATCCCCTTCAGCACTTTCAGGGTGCCCTCCGGAATCACTTCCAGAGGATCGTAATCCCCGAGCGGGGAAGGTATCAGGTATAGTTTCCCTTTATTCATCTGCTTCGATGGTTATTGTCTGTTTTTCTTCCGTCAGGCTGGCTTCGCGGTTGATCTCCTGCCGTTTCTTGCGGCTGATGAAAAGGCTGCGCCAGAATTCTTTCCACTTGTTGAATTCCCTCTGGTAGGTGATGCCGACGCCATTGCGCTGTGAGTAGTCGAGGTAGCTGGTGTATTCGTCGGCGGAATGCGAGAATAGATTGAGGCGAAGCTCTCCCGGCTTGTCCAGTTTCACGTCTATGTCGAGATCCCCGACCATGTCTCCGTTCGGGTTGGTCGTGGTGCTGTACTGGCGGTTGCCGAAAGAACCCCGCACTTCGACCCGGTTGTCGAAGAGCTCGGTGCTCACCGACACGTCGTAGAGGTCTGTGCCGCCGGCATTCTGTTGGTAGCCGACACCCAGGTCGACAGGGATATCCATCCTGTTGAGAAGGTTGCTTAGCTGCCTGGACATCATTTCGCTCACATTTGAGAACACCAGGTTGGTGTTGTTTACAATACCGGACTGTTCTCCTTCGAGGAAGGATCCCGTAATCAGCAGGGCCAGGAACTGCTTCTGCACCTTGTCTTCGGTGTTCAGGGCGCTTTCCACCTCGGATTTGGTGGAAGGATCCAGGTCGGGGATATCTATGGAGAATCCTACCTTGGGCGAACTGATCTTGTCTGTGATGCTGATTCCGCAGTTTACCATGCGTCGCGTCTGCACGGAAGAAGTGTCCGCGAGGAGGCGGTTGATGGAAGTACGCAGAGAGTAGGATGCGTTGATGTCCAGTTCGCTGTTCATCACATCTCCTCCGAACTTGATGCTGCTGCCGTTTTCGATGTTGAAGTTCTTGCTGACGATTCCAGGCAGGGCAAAGTGGTATTTACCGTTGGAGATGTTGTAGTCGCCGGATACATCCAGGAGTTTGCGCGCGGAATTCATTTCAAGGACCAGCTGGCCTGAACCTCTGGCTGTGAGGAAGTTGTCCCCGGTGTTGTCCAGCTCGAGCACGGCCTCAAGGTCCGGCGTGGCATTTATGCGGGCATGTGCCGTGAAGTTGGAGGCAGAGGTCTGTTTGCGGGTCGCCACCTGCTGGAGTATCTCGTTGAGCATCTCTTCATAGGGGTCGATCTCGACAACGGTATGGTCCGTGAAGGTCAGCAGGTCGCCGACGCTTGCGGAGGAAGCTCCTCCGAGGGATACATGCATGGTGCCAGCCTTGTTGGTGAAGATGTCGGCGTCCATGTTGATGGCATCCAGAGGCCCCGTCAGATAGGCATTTCCGCTGATGAACAGGTCTCCATACACATTGCCGCCCTTGTTCCCGAAAACCATCAAGTTGTTGAGGGCAAGGTCGGTATCGAGCCTGAAGTCCTTGAGTTCCTTGAAGAGCAGGCCTCCGTTAAGGATTCCGAATCCGCCCTGAGGGTCCGTGATATTGAAGTTGTCGAAGTGAAGCCCTCGGTTGTCGATATGGAAAGGCCCGCCCAGCTTATAGTCTACGCCGGTGTATGCAATTTTGAGTTTTCCTCCCTCAATCCTGGCGCCGTCGCTGCTGAGGGCCAGGCTATCCAGATTGCCGCGGGCGTTGAAACTGCCGCTCAGGCTGCCTCCCAGGTCGGTCAGTGCTTCGGGGAGCAGGGGAGACAGCAGTGCCAGATGCAGCCCGTCAGCAACTGCGCTTGCATCCAGAGTCTTTCTGGAGATACCGTAGTTGGCCTTTATGTTGAGGGCATCCATGCCATCGTTTATATCCCGAACGAAAGCACTCACCTTGTCTTCAGCCTTGTCCCATACCAGAGCCATGCGGAGCGACCCGGCTTCTTCCCCGCCGACGGCTAGGGAGTCGCAGCTCAGGTTAACCAGACCCATCACATCTCCTTTGAGAGGGGAGGAAAGGATTCCCCGGCCGGACGTGCGCCCGCCGAAGCCGTAATCTTTCCCCGTAAAGTGGTTTATGATGCTCATGTCCACATTGTCTATGCCGACTATGAGCGTGTCTGCCTTGCTTCTGGATATGCCTCCGTTTATCTTGATTGACTGGTCTCCGTTAACGATGGAGAAGTTGTTGAAACTGGCCTCTCCGGAGCGGTAGATTATGTCGGATTCTGCCAGGTCCCACTGGGAATCTTCGAATCTGACATAGGATGAAAGCGGTTTTGCATACACCGTGAGAGTGTCGGTGGCATCCCTTTCTATGTTTCCGGCCAGGTATAGCTCTCCCACGTTGTCCATGCCGGAAATGTTATCGTAGTGGAAGCTGAGGAAGAAACTGTCGCCCTGGGCGAAGGCGATCAGGGCGCTGTTCACGAATCCTATCTGCCCCATCCTGAGTTCATCGGTCAGCAGCGAAGCATTCACGCTGCCTCCCTGATTATCCACAATGATGTCCAGGCCCTTCAGGTAGTTGGTCATGTAGGCCAGCCTGGAGGAATGCACCGTGCCGGAAAGGTCCCCGTTGGACATCTTGAGGTCTATCTTGGTAGAGTCGGAAATGTACATTCCCGGCTTGATGAAAGACAGGAGGTCCCGGCTGTCGTGGAAGTCTACGGAGATGTCGTAGCTGGCCTTGGGGTCGCCTTTGTCCTTGTCTTTACGGCTGTAGAGGGAAGGCAGTTCCCGGCGTGTGGTCACGCTCTGAAGGTCGTTGATCAGGTCCATTATACTCCTGTTCCCCACGTATCCGGCATCCATGAAACTGGAAGATATCTGGGCGCGGCTGGTGCTTCCGTTGGTGTGCGAGCCGGCATAGATATCGCCTATGTACTTGACCCCGTTGTCGTTTTCGAGGGTGAGGTCATAGATGTTGAAATCGCCGAGCAAGTCCCCCCGGGGGATTTTCATAAGGTTTGCATTCAGCTGGGCCGATACCTTGGAGGTGCCTCCGCGGGTGTCCAGATTCAGGGCTTCCAGATCGGCGTATCCGACATTTGCAGAAAACTTGTAGAGTGCGTTCTTCGTCTTGGGAGACAGGTTGAATATGCCCTGGAATATGAAATTGAGGTTGGGATCCGCACAGATGATCTTTCCGTCGAAGGCATTGTCGGAATAAGTGCCTGCGGCGGCAATCCCGGTGTAGTCGTAATCATGCAGGCCGAGGCGGTCTACCATCAGGGAATCCACCTTGACGGAGATGTTGTCTTTGTCGAGCACGGCCTTGAATCCGGTATTCGCAGTCACCTTTCCTATGAGTTTCTGGTTGATGATGCGCCCGAGTGCAAGGTTGTGGGTACTGACGGTGCCGCCGACTTCGGTTCCCTGAGTCTTGCTGGTAAGATTCTTTATGCTCAGGTCGGCATTTGCCGTGCCTGCACCGGTACGGATTTTTCCGTTGGCGGCAAGCTTGTTAAGTGTGCCTTTAGCCTTTCCGCTGAAAGATATCTTCTGCCCCCTGGCGTAATTGTCCAGTTTTACCGGTTTCCCGGTCATGTGGCTTGCAAACTTGCTGACTCCCTCGGTGGTAAAATCGAGTTTGTCTACCTTTGCGTCCAGAAGCATGTCTTTCGTGACGGTGATGCCTGTGAGCCGGCATGTAACATCTCCCGTAACTCCCCCGTACAGGTCGGTAAACTTGAGCCGGGAGATGTTGAGGTCACTCACATATCCATCGGCCTCGATCTCATCCACGTTCAGCAGGAAGTCCATGTCGTCCAGCCTGCCAAGGGAGAATTTTGATATGGTTTTGGAGGAAATGATACTCCCTTTCGCGACCTTCAGTTTCATGCGTATGGCCCTGCAGTAGTTCTTGTAGGCCCTCGGCCCTGTGGTTGTCATTGAATAGAGGGGAGCCCGCATGTCGG
>DGUE01000077.1 GCA_002393895.1 Bacteroidales bacterium UBA4318 | reverse complement strand
GTGCGAAATCGGTGGATGGGGTGCGCGTTTACGAGATTGCGCGCAAACGATATAAGGCCGGGCTTCCGGTGGAGGATTTGGGCGTGTTGCAGGCCAGCCGGATTTCGATTTACGATATGCAGTTGCTATCTTATAATCATCACGTCCCTCAGGGGGAACACCTTTCCGGTGACGACAGCAACAGCAAATCAACGGCATCTTCCAGAATCAATGTCGCGGAAGTGCCGGAGGGGCTGCCGCAGGCGGAGATTCTGGTAGACTGCAGCAAAGGCACGTATATCCGCGCCCTTGCACGGGATCTTGGCGAGGCCCTTGGCAGCGGCGCCTTCCTGCATAGCCTCCGGCGAACAAAAAACGGGGGCTTCACCGTTGATGAAGCCCTCGATATGGAAGATCTGAAAAGAATCTTTACTATTTAGCTTTGTGTGCCGTTCCGCCCATCAGCTCGGTCTCAGCGGTAGTGGAGGAAGTCAGTTCGAATTTGAACTTACTCAGCATATAGCCAGGGTGTGAAGGATCATCTTCGGGGAGAGGATACCAATCATAACCGGGAAACAGTTTAAACGTTTCCTGATCCATATCTCCCGCCATCCAGGAATATGTAATCATTTTACCTTTTTCATCGAAGGAGACATCTGTCCATGCTTTTTGAGCAGAGGTGATATTGTAAGTGACCTCGTTGTTGGCATAGGTGTAGGTGCCTGAAACGTGCACACCCCAGGCAATGATATAAACATCAAGTTTATTGCCTTTGAAGATCAGGCTGAAGGTGTAATCTTGAGGATTGTCTGCGCCTCTCCAGACATTCCAACGGCCTTCAAGTGTTGCGCTGTCTTCATCTTTGTTTCCATTGCAGGCGGTGAATGCAGTGAGTGCAGCAAGTGCGATTCCGAGGATGAGTAAAAATCTTTTCATTGTTTTCGTTATTAGTTATTGTTCTGCAATAATATACATTATTTGGGATAATAGCAAATTTAAAGTGAACAATGGTCCGGATCATCGCAAAAACGTCGGGCTTTGGACTGCCTGGGAGAAGGGATAGTTTCGCCTTTGAGCACAGCGGCAATCTTCCATGCCATGACTGTGCCGAGTTGCACCTTTCCGTCCGGTCCGATCAAATATAAAGATGGTATCCACTTGACTCCGTAGTCGGCTCCTACCTTGGATTCTTTCTTTCCGGCAGGGTCGAAAAGCTGTACTCCCGGAAGTTCGTTTTCGGCAGCGAAATTGACAAGAGCCTCAAACTCGCGGTCGAAAGAAACGGACACAAACTGCACTTTGTCCGGATCTGCCGCTGCATGCATGGCCTTGAGTTCGGGCACTTCGGCGCGGCAATCGGGGCACCAGGATGCCCAGAAAACGAGCACTACGCTCTTGCCTCGGAAGTCACTTAGGCGCAGCTCGTTGCCTTCGATATCCTTGAGTACGATTTCCGGAGCATCGCTTCCGGAGGAGAGCAGAGTCACCGCATACTGCTGGTCTTGGTCTATATGCTTTCCTGCTTCGGTCCAGGCGTTGAAGCCGCCCAGAAGGTTGAATACTTTTTTATATCCTGCCTTGGAAAGAGCCTTGGCAGCAGCCGCACTGCGCCGTCCGCTGCGGCAATAAAGGTAAATGGGCTCGGATGCATCGAAAGCCGCATCCACATTCCCGAGGAAATCTTCCCCGTTCCAGTCGATGTTCACAGCGCCGGGAATGTAGCCTTCGGCGAATTCCTCGGGAGTGCGGACATCCAGCACGCAGGCCCCGTCGGCCACGGCCGATGCGAACTGTTCAACATTCAAATCCTTGATTCCCGCACTGCAGGAGAAGAGGCTGAAAAAAGAAAGTGCCATGAAAAGAATCTGTTTCATGGCACAAATATAAGCTTTTTAATCGTTTATCCGATAGTGATTTGCTTCAGTTTCTCAGGCTGTTGCACCTTCTCGCGTTTAGGCAGATGGATGTTCAGCACACCGTTTTCCATCTTGGCTTCGATCTTTTCCTGGTCCACATCGTCCGGTAGGAGCAAGGTCTGTGCAAACTTTTCATAAGAGAATTCGCGGCGGAGGAAGCGGCTGTTCTTGTGACCCTCCTTGTGCTCGTTCTTCTTTTCCATCGCGATCTGGAGGTTGCCCTCATTATCGACATGGATCTGGAAGTCTTCCTTAGTGAGGCCAGGAGCGGCAAGCTCAACTTCGTATTCTTTTTCGTTTTCTATGACGTTGATGGCAGGAGCAGTGTAGTTTGTCCTTTCCATCCAGCTGTTGTCGAAGAAGTCATTGAAAATGTCCGGCAACCAGCTATCAGCAGTTCTACGTACAGGTAACATAATTCAAAAACTTTAATCGTCGCGGTTTCCGGCCGTCCGGCCATCTCGCCGCATCCCTTGCGGGACACTTTGGTAGATACAAACTGCGAACCAACCCCTTTTTTGAGCCAAAATGGCAAGAAAATGACATTTTGTCCGTTTTCGACAAGTTTCTGACTTACTGCATTTTACAAAATCAGGTGTGTCGAATTCGACACACCTGATTTTATAATTAGTTAATACTCAATCCGTTACGAAAAACACTCCGCTTTAGTAGAGTTCGTCCACAGGCTCTTTGTAATCATCGGCCTGGGGAGCGGGGGCCTGCTCGCGGCGCGGCTTGAAGCTGCGACGCTCGCCACGGTCCTGGCGATCTCCGTCGCGGCGCTCGCGACGTTCTCCACCCTCACGACGCTCACGGCGCTCACCGCCCTCGCGGCGAGGTCCACGGTCGTTTCCACCTTCGCGGCGGGGTCCGCGGCCAGCCTTAGGCTCTACATAGCCCTCGGGCTTCTCGGTGAGAGCGCGCATGGAAAGGCGCATCTTGCCGGTCTTGGCATCGATCTCGAGGAGCTTCACATCAACCTCCTGGCCAACGGTCAGCACGTCTTCGACCTTCTCGGTCTTGGTCCAGGCGATCTCACTCACGTGGAGCAGGCCTTCCTTGCCGGGAAGGATTTCCACGAATGCGCCGAAATCAAGGATGCTGACCACCTTTCCGTGGTAGATCTTGCCTGCCTCAGGAACTGCGCAGATACCCTTGATCCACTCGAGAGCCTTCTGCATGGCTTCCTTATCGGCGGAGGCGACATCAACCACACCTTCGGTAATGTTGGTACCGGGGATGGGAACTTCTTCGATGTTGATGGTAGCTCCGGTCTCCTTCTGGATCTTCTGGATGGTCTCGCCGCCCTTTCCGATCACTGCTCCGATGAACTCTGCAGGGATGCGGATCTGCTCGATGCGAGGCACGAAAGGCTTGTAGTCTTCGCGAGGTTTGGCGATGGTCTTGAGCATCTCGCCCATGATGTGGATACGTCCCTGGCGAGCCTGCTCGAGTGCCTTTGCGAGCACCTCGTAGCTGAGGCCGTCGACCTTGATATCCATCTGGGTGGCGGTGATGCCGTCGGCGGTGCCGGTGACCTTGAAGTCCATGTCGCCGAGGTGTTCCTCGTCGCCGAGGATATCGGTGAGGA